>NZ_JBHVER010000058.1:0-40053 GCF_042802195.1 Kitasatospora sp. NPDC057500
GGTCAGAGCCGGATCGCCAGGATCTGCCCCGGCCAGGGGCCGGCCGGCTGCTCGACCTCGAAGGACTCGGTCTCGGTGAACCCGAGCGCCCGGTACCGGCCGACCAGCTTGCGGTCGTCGCCGCCGAAGCAGTCCACCCGCAACAGGCCGATGCCGCGCCGGCGGGCCTCGTCGAGCGCGTCGGCGACCAGCGCGGCGCCGATCCCGGATCCCTTGCGGGACCGGTCGGTCACCAGGTTGCGGATGTACAGCTCGGGCTCGTCCACCGGTGTGGCGTACTCGGGCCGCTGCTCCGACAGGACGCAGGAGCCGACCGTCCGCCCCCCGTCGTCGAGCGCGAGCCGGATCAGGAACGGCTCGCGGCCGTACCTGCCGATGTGCTCGACGCGGGCGGCCGAGCCGCTGAACGACCGGTCGCCCCACTGCCGGGTCCGGCCCTGCGCGGCCAGCCAGGCCACGGCGCCGTCGAGCAGGGACAGGATGTCGGGGATGTCCTCGGGGCCCCCGTTGCGGATCTCCATGGTCATCCGTTCTAGCCGGAACCGCCCCGCGCGGGAAGATGGCCCCATGAGGCTCTTCGTGGCGGTGCTGCCTCCGGTGGAGGCGTTGCAGGGCTTGGCCGACGCGGTGGCCCCGGTGCGCGGGCTGCCGGGGGCGGACCGGCTGCGCTGGACGTCGGCCGACGCCTGGCACCTGACCCTGGCCTTCCTCGGCGAGGTGCCGGCCGACCGGGTGCCGGAGCTGGAGGTCGCGCTGGCGGAGGTCGCCGAGGGGCACCCGGTGCACACGCTGCGGCTGGCGGGCGGCGGCCGGTTCGGCGACCGGGTGCTCTGGGCCGGGGTGGCGGGTCAGGACTGGGCGCTGCGCCGGCTGGCCGAAGCGGTGTACGGGGCCACCGCGGAGGTGACCGGTGAGACGGACGCGTTCAGCTTCCACCCGCACCTGACGCTGGCCCGGGCCGGTTCCTCGCGCGGCCGGCGGCGGGCGGAGCAGCGGCTGGCGGCGGCCGAGCTGGACGCGCTGGCCCGGGCGCTGGACGAGTACCGGGGGCCGGAGTGGGAGGCCGCCGAGCTGCACCTGATGCTCAGCGCGCACGAGGGCGGCACGGTCCGCTACACCTCGCTGCGCTCCTGGCCGCTGGCCCGCTGGGAGGCCGGGCCGCAGTAGCCCCGGGCCGGGGCAGGTCCAGGGGCGGGCCTCGCCGTCCGGGTGCGGACCGGTCGGGGGTACGCTCGTTGACCGTGGATCCCAAGACTCGAATGCGAATCGTGACCGGCGCCCTGGTACTGCTGCTGGTCGTCGTGCTGATCAGCTCGCTGGTCGGCGGCTGACCACCGGGGACGACATGCGGGAAGGGCCACCGCCCGGAGGCGGTGGCCCTTCCCGTTGGCCCGTTGGCCTGCTGGCCCGTTGGCCCGTGGAGCCGGTTCAGAAGCGCTCGACCACGTAGTCGACGCAGGCCGTGAGGGCGTCCACGTCGGCCGGGTCGACGGCCGGGAACATCGCGATGCGCAGCTGGTTGCGGCCCAGCTTGCGGTACGGCTCGGTGTCGACGATGCCGTTGGCGCGCAGCGCCTTGGCGACGGCGGCGGCGTCCACCGCGTCGTCGAAGTCGATCGTGCCGACGACCTGGGAGCGCTCGGCCGGGTTCGCCACGAACGGGTTGGCGAACGAGGACTTCTCGGCCCAGCCGTACAGCCGGGACGAGGAATCAGCCGTACGGGCGACGGCCCAGTCGAGCCCGCCGTTGCCGTTCAGCCACTCCAGCTGGTCGGCCAGCAGGAACAGGGTGGCGATCGACGGGGTGTTGTACGTCTGGTCCTTCGACGAGTTGTCGATGGCCGTCGGCAGGTCGAAGAACGGCGGGATGTACCGGCCGGAGCCGGCGATCTCGGCGGCGCGCTCCAGGGCGGCCGGGGAGAACGACGCCAGCCAGAGGCCGCCCTCGGAGGCGAAGGACTTCTGCGGCGCGAAGTAGTAGACGTCGGTCTCGGTGATGTCCACCGGCAGGCCGCCGGCGCCCGAGGTGGCGTCCACCAGGACCAGCGAGCCCTCGTCGCCGCCGGCCGGGCGGGCGATCGGCATCGCGACGCCGGTCGAGGTCTCGTTGTGGGTGAGCGCGTAGACGTCGACGCCGGCCTCGGCGGTCGGCAGCGGGTGGGTGCCGGGGGCGGTCTTGATCACGCTCGGCTCGGCCAGCCAGGGCGCGGCCTTGACGGAGGAGGCGAACTTGGAGGAGAACTCGCCGAAGTCGAGGTGCTGGGACTTCTCCCGTACCAGGCCGAAGGCCGCGATGTCCCAGAAGGCGGTGGACCCGCCGTTGCCGAGCACCACCTGGTACCCCTCGGGGAGGGAGAACAGGTTGCTCACGCCCTCACGCACGCGCTTGACCAGGTTCTTCACCGGGGCCTGGCGGTGCGAGGTGCCGAGCAGGGAGGTCTCGGTCGCGGCGAGGGCACTCAGGGCCTCGGGGCGCACCTTGGACGGGCCGCAGCCGAAACGGCCGTCGGCGGGCTTGATGTCAGCGGGGATCTGGATCTGAGCCACGGGCGCAGCCTACCCGCAGGGGTGCCCGAAATCGATGGCGGTCCGCCCGCTGAGATGCCGTCGACCGGCCTGCGAGCTGCGGAAACGGCGGCTCCGGTTCACATTCCGGACCCGCCGCTCCCGCGGTCGTGCGGTGACCTGCGGAGGTCTGGGGTCAGCGCGCGATGGCGTCGTAGCCCTCGATCTCCTGCGGGCTGCGCGGGCCGGGGCCGATGTAGCGCGCGGCGGGGCGCACAAGCCGGCCCGTGCGCTTCTGCTCCAGGATGTGCGCCGACCAGCCCGCCGTCCGGGCGCAGGTGAACATCGAGGTGAACATGTGGGCGGGGACCTCGGCGAAGTCCAGCATGATGGCGGCCCAGAACTCGACGTTGGTGGCCAGCACGCGGTCGGGGCGGCGGTTGTGCAGCTCCTCCAGCGCGGCCTTCTCCAGCGCCTCGGCGACCTCGAAGCGCGGCGCGCCGAGCTCCTTGGCGGTGCGGCGCAGCACCCGGGCGCGCGGGTCCTCGGCGCGGTAGACGCGGTGGCCGAAGCCCATCAGCCGCTCGCCCTTGTCCAGCGCGTTCTTGACCCAGGTGGTGGCGTCGCCGGTGCGCTCGATCTCCTCGATCATGCCGAGCACGCGGGACGGCGCACCGCCGTGCAGCGGGCCGGACATCGCGCCGACCGCGCCGGACAGGGCGGCCGCGACGTCGGCGCCGGTGGAGGCGATGACCCGGGCGGTGAAGGTGGAGGCGTTCATGCCGTGCTCGGCGGCGGAGGTCCAGTAGGCGTCGATGGCCTTGACGTGCTTGGGGTCCGGCTCGCCGCGCCAGCGGATCATGAACCGCTCGACGACGGTCTCGGCCTTGTCGATCTCGCTCTGCGGGACCATCGGCAGGCCCTGGCCGCGGGCGGACTGGGCGACGTAGGAGAGCGCCATGACGGCGGCGCGCGCGAGGTCGTCGCGGGCCTGCTCGGCGTCGATGTCCAGCAGCGGCTTCAGGCCCCAGACCGGGGCGAGCATGGCGAGCGCGGACTGCACGTCGACCCGGATGTCGCCGGAGTGGACCGGGATAGGGAACGGCTCGGCGGCCGGCAGGCCGGGGTTGAACCGGCCGTCGACCAGCAGGCCCCAGACGTGCCCGAAGGAGACATTGCCGACCAGGTCGTCGATGTCGACGCCCCGGTACCGCAGAGCGCCGCCTTCACGGTCGGGTTCGGCGATCTCGCTCTCGAACGCGACGACACCTTCGAGCCCGGGTACGAAGTCGGACATGCACGGCTCCTTCAGTTCTGCGATCGGCGGCCGCCGTGGTGGGGAGGCACGCCTCTGACCGAATGGTGGTTGGCACTCGGTGCCAGGGTGACAGGCACGGGGTGCATTGCGCCATACACCACGGTGGTGATGTTTTCCCGGGGCACGCTTGACTTTTCGCCCGACGGCCGGTCGTGCCCGGCGGATCACCGGAACCAAGGGTGCGGTTGCGGACAAATCACCGTACGACGGGCGGCCGATCGGTGGCGAGTCACCTTATCTCCCACCGGGGTTTGTCCGGAGGTAGCGGTGCCGGTTGCTTGTCGTACGGGATGATGTTGACGTGCAGACCCCGGACCGCGCCCAGTCGACGCCCCTGACCCCCGCCACCCGGATCCTGGCCGACGAGGCCCGCCCCGGACCGGACCTCACCGTGATGCGCAAGCACTACGCGCACGAGGGCCTGGCCGAGGAGGAGCTCGCCGCCGAGCCGATCGGCCAGTTCACGCGGTGGTTCCACGACGCGGACGACGCGGGGGTGGTGGAGCCCAACGCGATGGTGCTCTCCACGGCCGACGCGGAGGGGCGGCCCAGCGCGCGCACCGTGCTGCTCAAGGCGTTCGACGCCCGCGGCTTCTCCTTCTTCACCAACTACGGTTCCCGAAAGGGCACCGAGCTGGCCGTCAACCCGCACGCGGCACTGCTCTTCCCGTGGATCGCGCTGGCCCGCCAGGTGATCGTCCAGGGCCGGGTGGAGAAGGTCGGCCGGGACGAGACCGCCGCCTACTTCCGCACCCGCCCGCACGGCTCCCAGCTCGGCGCCTGGGCCAGCGAGCAGTCCAGCCCGGTCGCCTCGCGCGAGGTGCTGGAGCAGCGCTACGCGGAGCTGGAGCGGCGCTACCCGGAGGGCGAGGGGGTGCCGGTGCCGCCGTTCTGGGGCGGGTACCGGGTGGTGCCGGAGAGCGTGGAGTTCTGGCAGGGGCGCGAGAACCGGCTGCACGACCGGCTGCGCTACGTCGCGGACCCGGACGCCCCGACGGGCTGGCGGGTGGAGCGGCTCTGCCCGTGAGCCGGGCCCGAGGCCGCCCGCCGGGCCGCCCGGGAGGCCGTCCGCGCCCCCGGCCCGCACGCCCCCGACCAGGGACGTCGAGGCGCCGGGCCGCACTTGTGACGACACCGCGACAACTTCCTCCGCCCATCGACTGACCTGTAGTCAACCCGCCAGTATGGTGGGGACGTTCACCGGGTCGGTGGGGGGTTGTGGGTGCGGCCGTACTTCTTCTTCAGCTACGCGCGGCGGGACCATCTGGCCGGAGGCGCCTTCGTCGACCAGTTCTTCGCCGACCTGCGGGACGAACTGGCCCGGATCGAGCCCGAGGCCGGACCGGGCGAGCTGGCCTACCGCGACACCGAGCGGCTGCGGATCGGCGACGACTGGGAACGGCAGCTCTCCCGGATGGTCGGCGCCAGCCGCACCATGGTCGCCCTCTACTCCCCCGCCTACTTCGCCAGCGACTACTGCGGCAAGGAGTGGACCGCCTTCGACAACCGGACGCGGCGCCACGAGGAGCAGACCGGCGAGAGCGTTCCGGCCCTCATCCCCGTCCTCTGGGAGCCGCCGCCCGAGGACCTGCCCGCCGAGGTGCGGCGGATCCAGTACCTCCAGGACGACTTCGGCCCGGAGTACGCCACCGGCGGGCTGCGCCACCTGCTGCGCACCGACCCGCACGGCACGGCGTACCGGCTGGTGGTCCGGGTGATCGCCGAGCGGGTGCGGGAGGCCGCCGCCTGGCGGGTCTCCGAGCTGCGGGACCTCGACCTCGGCCGGGTGGAGGGCTGCTTCCCGGTGCCGGAGATCGCCCCGGTCGCCGCCCGCAGCAGCCTGGTCCGCCTCTTCGTGGCCGCCCGCTGGAGCGGCGACCGGGCCGCCCGGGCCGCCGCGACCGCAGCCGCGAACGGCGACCGCGTGCCGCCGCAGCGCTCCGAGGGCCTGCCGGCCGCGGGGACGGACGGCGCGGGGACGGACGGCGCGGGCGGTTTCGACGAGCGCTACCACGGCGGCTGGTACGGGGCGCACCCCCGGGACTGGGCGCCCTACCACCCGCCGCGGCTGCCCTCGCTGGCGGTCCAGGCCCAGCAGGTGATCACCCGGGCCGGGCACAGCACCAGCCTGGAGACCGTCGGCCCCGACCTCGCCGACGCGCTCGACCGGGCCCGGGAGAACAACGAGGTCAGCGTCCTGCTGGTGGACCCGTGGGCGGCCGACGGGGAGCCCTACCGACAGGCGCTGCGCGACTTCGACCGGCAGAACCACCCGGTCACCGCCGTGCTGCTGCCCGACAGCTCCGACGACCCGCCGCCCGGTCCGGCGCGCGCCCGGCTCTGGGAGGGGGTGCGCGAGGTGTTCGCGCGCACCTGGTTGCACCGGTCCGGGCCCGAGCCGCTCTTTCGCATCCACGTCCGGCGGGAACGCTTCGAGCGCGAGCTCCTGTCGACGGTGACGGTGGCCCAGAACCGGCTGCTGGACCAGGTCGACGACGACCCGGTGACGGCCCGCGCCCAGTTCGGGCTCGGCCCCGACCCGCGGCCGATGCCCGGGCTGACCATCCCGGCCTGGCCGCCGCCCGCGCCGTCGGCCCCGCCGAACCCGTCGAACCCGCGGAACCCGCGGAACCCGCGGAACCCGTCGAGCCCGCCGGAGCCGCCACCGGATCCGCCCGCCCAGGCGGGGCCACCCCTGCCGCGCCCGGGGGACACCCCGGGGAACGGGGCCGCCCCGGGGGCACGGGCGGTCCTGCGCGAGGAGACCGTGCCCCCGGCCACCCGGGCGCCCAGTGAAGGAGAAGCGGACCGATGAGCCCCGAGCACGCCGCCCTCGCGGACCACGGGTCCGCGGCCCTGGCGGCCCCCGACACCGGCACCGTCGTCACCTTCTACTCGTTCAAGGGCGGCACCGGCCGCACCATGGCCCTCGCCAACCTGGGCTGGATCCTGGCCAGCCAGGGCCTGCGCGTCCTGGTGGTGGACTGGGACCTGGAGGCCCCGGGCCTGCACCGGTACTACCACCCGCTGCTGGTCGACCCCGAACTCCACGCCACCGACGGCCTGATCGACATGCTGCGGGCCTACGTCGACGAGGCGCTGCCCGGTCCCGACCGCCCGGGGCCGGGACCGGACCCCCGGGAGTGGCTGGCCGCCCCGGGCCGGCTGGAGCAGTACCTGTGCGGCCTGGCGCTCGACCTCCCGGAGGGCGGCCGGCTCGACCTGATGCCCGCCGGGCGGCAGAACGCCGCCTACTCGGCCGCCGTCACCAGCTTCAACTGGCGCAGCTTCTACACCCGTGCCGACATCCGCGGCGCGGAGTTCCTGTACGCGCTGCGCGAGCAGTGGACCGGCGCCTACGACTACGTGCTGATCGACAGCCGCACCGGGGTCAGCGACACCTCCGGCATCTGCACCGTGCTGATGCCGGACACCGTCGTGGACTGCTTCACCCTCGGCGCCCAGAGCATCCGCGGCGGCGTCGACGCGGCCCGCGCCATCGTCGACGCCGACGAGCGCGAGATCCGGGTGCTGCCCGTCCCGATGCGCGTCGAGGACGCCGAACGCGCCGGGCTCGCGGCCGGCCGCGACCTCGCCCACGACGCCTTCGACCCCTACCTGGGCCGCTGGCTGGGCGCCGAGCGCCGCGCGGAGTACTGGCGCGACGTCGAGGTGCCGTACAAGCCGTTCTACGCCTACGAGGAGGTGCCGGCCACCATCGTCGACCGGCCGCAGCAGGGCCGCACCCTGCTCGCCGCCTTCGAACGGCTGGCCGACTGGCTCACCGGCGGCCGCGTCCGCGAACTGCGGCCCGTCCCCGACGAGGCCCGCCGCCGGCTGTACGCGGCCTACCTGCGCCAGGGCCGCACCCGCTCCCGCCAGGTGTACGTCAGCTACGCCCCCAGGGACCGGGTCTGGGCCGAGTGGATGGCCGGGACCCTGCGCGGCTTCGGCTACCTCGCCACCCTGCACAGCGCCGCCGTCCCGCTCGAACCCGGCCCGGCGCAGGCCGCCCCGCTGTCCGAGGCCGCCGGGCCGCTGGACGGCGACGGACGGCTGCTCGCCCTGCTCACCGCGGACTACGCGGCCCTGCCGCGCGCCCGGGAGATCTGGCGCCGGCTCACCACCCAGGGCCCGGTGGGCGACTCCGGCGGCCTGCTCGCGGTGCGGATCGGCACGCCGGAGCGGCCGGAGCCGCCGCAGTTCGCCGGCCACCGGGTACTGGACCTGGCGACCGGCTCCGCCGAGCAGGCCGAGGCGCAGCTGTTCGAGCTGATCGGCCCGCCGCCCGGCGCCGGCCGCTGGATGGACTCCGGTGAGTTCACCCTCTCGCGCCTGCCGCGCTTCCCCGACGGCCGGCCCGCCGTCCAGGAGATGCCGCCGCGGCTGCCCACCTTCACCGGCCGGATGCGGCTGCTGGAGGCCGTCCGCGACGGCTTCACCGCCGGCGCCGACGCCGCGCCCGTCCAGGTGCTCTACGGCATCGGCGGGGTCGGCAAGTCGCAGGCCGCGATCGAGTACGCGCACCGCTTCGCGGCCGGCTACGACGTGCTCTGGTGGGTGCCCGCCCAGCAGCCCGCGGTGATCCCGCAGAAGCTCGCCGAACTCGCCCCCGGCCTCGGCCTGGAGACCGACGGCGACGTCACCCGCACCGCGCGCGCGGTGCTGGACGCGCTCGGCAGCGGCCGTCCCTACCGCCGCTGGCTGCTGGTCTTCGACAACGCCGAGGACCCGGAACTGCTGGACCCCTGGCTGCCCGCCGCCGGGCCGGACGGCCACGTCCTGGTCACCTCCCGCGACCGTCGCTGGGCCCGCCGGCCCGGCCGCACCGAGGTCGAGGTGTTCGACCGCGCGGAGAGCGTCGAACTCGTCCGGCACTTCAACACCGGCGTCGAACGGGCGGACGCGGAGCGGATCGCCGAACTCCTCGGCGACCTGCCGCTCGCCGTCGGCCAGGCCGCCGCCTGGCTGCAGGAGACGCCGATGCCGGCGGGCACCTACGCCGACCTGCTGGACGAGACGCTCACCGACATCCTCGACCGCTCGGTGCGCGCCGGTACCGACCCCGGCGGCGGGGCGGCCGGAGAGGAGGGCGCCAACGCCACGGTCACCGCCGCCACCTGGCGGATCGCCGGCTCGGACCTGCGCCGGATCAACGCCCCGGCCGCCCGGCTGCTGGAGATCTGCGGCTTCCTCGGTCCGGACGCCATCCCGATCGGGCTGCTGTACAGCCCGCCGGTGATCGAGGCGATCGGGCTCCCCCGGGGCACCGCCGACCACCGGCTGGCGGTCGGCGACATCCTGCGCACCGTCAACCAGTTCAACCTCGCCCGCTACGACCAGGGCGCCGGCACGCTGGTGGTGCACCGGATCGTCCAGGCGCTGCTGCGCGAACAGGTCGGCGAGGAGGACCGGGCGCGGGTCCGCGACGTGGCCCACCGGGCCCTCGCCCTCGCCGACCCCGGCGACCCCGACGCCCCGCACAACTGGCCCCGGTACGCCGAACTGCTGCCCCACCTGCGCCCGTCCGGCGCGGACGAGTCCACCGATCCGGCGGTCCGGCAGTGGGTCGTCAACTCGGTGCGCTACCTGTGGCAGCGAAGCCTCCACGACGCGGGCCGCGAACTGGCGGAGCGGGTCCTCGCCCGCTGGCGGGAGCTCGGGCCGCTGGGAGTGGGGCCGGACGTCAAGGTGCAGCTGCTGCGCGTGCAGCTCGGGAACATCCAGCGGACCCAGGGCCTGGTCCGGGAGGCGTACGCGACGGACCGGGACGCGTTCGAGCGCTTGACCGCGATGCTGGGGCGAGAGCACCGGGACAGCTTCCCCGCAGCCACCAGTCTGGGGGGCGACCTCCGACACCTGGGCCGCTACCACGAGGCCCGGGAACTGGACGAGGAGACCTTGGCCGCTGCGCGCCGGGTTCTCGGACGGGACCACCCGCGCACTCTGATGGCGGAGAACAACCTGGCCGTCTCCATCATGCTCGCGGGAGATTTCGCCGGTGCGCTGGCCATTCACGAGGATCTCTATCCTCGAAAGCTGGAGGTCTTCGGGAAACGCAGCCCCTACACGATCCTCGGGGGTGTCGTATACGGGCACGTGCTGTGTGAGATGGGACGGCCCGTCGAGGCGCTGACCCGTATGGACAAGGCCGTTCGCCGGAGCCAGCAGGCGCTCGGCGAGGACCACCACGAGACCCTGCGTGCCCGGCGCTACCGGAGCGCAGTCCTGCGTCGGCTGGGCCAGCTCCCGCAAGCGCTGGTCGACGCCGAGGACGTCTACCAGCGGCTGTTCGAGCGGTTCGGCGCCGATCATCCCGGAACGGCGGCCGCGGCCGGTAGCCTGGCCGCCGTGCTCGGCACGCTCGGGGACACCGGACAGGCCGTGGCCCTTGCCGAGGAGTCGTACCTCTACCACCGTGACCACCTGGGCGCCGGCCACCCCATGGAGCGCCTGGGGGCGGGCAATCTCGGTGTGGCGCTCCGGCGGGCCGGCCAGGCCGAGGGGGCGCACGCGGTCTCCGGCAAGGTCCTGGACGATCTGCTCGCCGTGCTGGGAGAGGAGCACCCGTACGTCGGGATCGCACGGCTAAACCGGGCCAATGACTTGGCGCACACAGGGAGTTACGGCGAAGCGCTGGCCCAGGCGGAAACGGCCGCCGCGCTCCTCACCGAGCGCTTCGGCCCGGAACATCCCGATGCCCTGGCAGCCACCGCGAACGTCGTCCTGGCGCTCGCCGCAGTCGGCGAGCCCGCGAGGGCGGCGGAACTGCGGGTGCGGACGTTGACCAGGGCGCGGGCAGTGGCGTATCTGGGCGACGGCCATCCGCTGACCGAAGGGATCAGGGTGGGGGCCTGGCTGGACGTGGAGATCGAGTTGCCAGTGGTGTGACAGCTGTCCTCCGGCCCTTTGACACAGGGGAATCGACTATGGATCGGCTTGCGGACCAGGACCTCGCGGGGGACTCGATACGTCAGGACGGCGTTGCCGGGTGCCCCACCCTTGTGGAACTGGCGAACTGCGACACGGGTGAATTGGCCCGGTGCTTCGAACTGGCCTTCTCCTGCGTCGATTCCCGGCCGTACTCACCCTTCAACTCCGCTATCTGAACATGTCGTTCACGCAGGTCGTGCTGAAGGTCCACAGCCGGTGCGACCTCGCCTGCGACCACTGCTACGTCTACGAGCACGCCGACACCGGCTGGCGGTCCCGGCCGCGCGTCGTCGGGGACGCCGTGCTGGCGAGAGCGGCCGAGCGGATCGGGGAGCACGCCCGCGCGCACGGGCTGACGGCGGTGCGCGTCGTCCTGCACGGGGGTGAGCCGCTGCTGGCGGGTCCGGCGGTGATCCGGCGGGCGGTGGAGGTGCTGCGGGCCGCGCTGCCGGAGGTCTGCGAACCGGACCTGCGGGTGCACACCAACGGGGTGCGGCTGAACGCGGCGTACTGCGAGCTGTTCGACGAACTCGGCGTCCGGGTCGGCCTCTCGCTGGACGGCGACCGGGCCGCCAACGACCGCCACCGGCGGTTCCCGGACGGGCGCTCCAGCCATCCGCGGGTGCTGCGGGCGGTCGGGCTGCTGCGCGAGCCCCGGTTCCGGCACCTGTACGCGGGGCTGCTCTGCACCGTCGACGTGGCGAACGACCCGTCGGCCGTCTACCGGGCGCTCGCCGAACTGGAGCCCCCGGCCGTCGACTTCCTGCTCCCGCACGCCACCTGGGAGCGGCCTCCGGCGCGTCCGGACCGGCTGGGCGCGACGCCGTACGCGGACTGGCTGCTGGCCGTGCACGCGCGGTGGGAGGCGGACGGCCGCCCGTTCGCCGTCCGCACCTTCGACTCGGTGCACCGCACCCTGTCCGGGCTGCCCGGGCTGAGCGAGGCGCTCGGGCTGGAGCCGGTGGACCTGGTGGTGCTGGAGACGGACGGCGCGTACGAGCAGGCGGACAGCCTGCGGACGGCGTACGACGGCGCGCCCGCCACCGGGATGGACGTCTTCGGGCACAGCCTCGACGACGTCCTGCGGCACCCGGGGACGGCCGCCCGGCAGTCGGGCCTGGCCGGGCTGAACGCCGTCTGCCGGGCCTGCCCGGTGGTGCGGTCGTGCGGTGGGGGGCTGTACGCGCACCGCTACCGGGACGGCTCCTTCGACCACCCCTCGGTGTACTGCGCGGACCTGCGGGCGCTCGTCGACGGGCTGGCCGCCCGGGCCGGGGCCCCGCGGCGTCCTGCCCCACCGGTGGACGTCGCCGGGCCGGAGCTCAGTGACGCGCAACTGGGCGAACTGGCTCTGGGGCAGGGCGGGCCGGAGACCGTCCGGGCGCTCGCCAGGTCCCAACTCGCGCTCACCCGGGCGATGGTGGCCGCCGTGCACGGCTCCTCGGGGGTGGCGCGCTCGGCGGCCTGGGAGCTGCTGGCCGAACTCGACGCCGCCGAACCGGTCGCCGTGGACGCGGTGCTGGTGCACCCGTACGTCCGGGCCTGGGCGGCGCGGCGGCTGAGCGGAGACCCGGGCGCGGGGCTCGGCAGGCTGGCCGAACTCGCCGCTTCCACCGCCATCCTGGCGGGTCGGGGCGACTCGGTGACGGTGCCGGTCCGCGACGGTGCCCTGCATCTGCCGACCCTCGGCCGACTGGTGCTCGGCGGGGGCGTCCGGGCGGCGCGGGTGACCGGCGGGCGCACGGGCTGGACAGCGCGTACGGACGACGGCACGCTCACCGGTCCGGGTGATCCGCGCTGGCAGCCGGTCCGCCGGATCGGCGCGATCGCGCTGGAGGACGTGGACCCGGAACGGGCCGCCCACCGCTGGCCGGTGGCGGACCGGCTGTCCGCTGCCGCGTACGCGGGCTGGGCGCGCGACCTGAGGGCGGCCGTCGGCCTGCTCGACCGTGAACTCCCGGACTACGCGGCGGGGTTGCGGGCGGGCCTGACCACCGTCACGCCACTGCGGCCCGACCCGGACGGCCGGGACCTCAGCTCGGCGGCCCGGCAGGCCTTCGGCGCGGTCGCCATCGCCCGCCCGCTCGGCGCATCGACCTTGGCACTCCTGCTGGTCCACGAGTTCCAGCACGTGAAGCTGGGGGCGGTGCTGGACCGCTGGGAGCTGTACGACCGCACCGACACCCGCCTGTTCGAGGCCTTCAACCTCTCCCCGCGCCCGATCGGCTCCCTCTTCCAGGCCGTCTACGCCCACCTCGCCGTCACCGCCTTCTGGGGCACCCGAGCGGACGCCGGATCGCCAACGGCCCGCTCCCGCTTCACCCACTGGCGAGCCCTGACGGACGAAGCGGTGGACCTCCTCGCCGGAAGCGGAGCACTGACGCCGACGGGGGAGCGATTCGCCGCCGGGGCAAGGGCGTCGGTCGATCCCTGGCTGCTCCCGCGCGCGTCGCGGGAGCAGCCAGGGGGAGTCAGTGGGTGAAGTGGTCGAACTTGCCGGCCTTGGCGGCTCGGAGCAAGGCGGCGAGCTTGGCCTTCGTGATGGTGATGACGGCGGCGGGGTCGTCGGACTCGCGGATGTGGACGAGTTCGCCGTCGGATGCGATCTCGACGCACTCGGCGGCGTCTCCGCTGTAGCTCGACTTCTGCCAGTCCATGGCTACCTCCCCAGGAGTTTGTAACGGACGTGCTGGATCATGCCCCACGAGTCGCGAAAGGCGGGAGATGGCCCGGGCGCGGACGCATCCAGAGGTGGGAGTGCCATGCCCTTGAGACGGTCGAACTTCCGCCGGAACGCGGCTACTCCCGCTGGATCGCCCAGGAAAGTCGGTCCATGCGGGTTCTCCAACATCACGGTGTCCAGCCGGGGGTGTGCTCCGTGCATCAGCATGAACGCCGTGTCGGTCGACGCATAGACCGTGCAGTCGAACGGGAGGATCTGGATCGTAACCCGAGGTAGTCGTGACATCTCGATCAGATGGTTCAGCTGGTCTCGCATGACGGTTGGACCGCCGTACATCATTTGCAGGGCTGCTTCGTGGATCACGGCGTGGAAGGGCGTGGCATCCTCCGCAGTGACTACCTGTTGGCGCCTGCGCCTGAACTCAACCTTCTTCTCGGCATAGTCATGGATCACCTCGCTGTATGCCCTGGTCTGCAGAAGGCCGGGGATCAGGAGGGTCTGATAGTTGCTGAACGCGGTGGAGTCGGCCTCGAACTCGGCCAGATCAAGGGCCTCCGGCACGACATGGGGTCGGTAGTCGTTCCACCAGCCTTTGCCGTTGCTTCTGCACATGGTGGCCATGCCGGCCCGGTAGTCGGGGTCGGTCATTTCGCAGACGTCGAGCCAGACGTGCAACCGTTCGATGTTGAGACTCAGGCGCCCGGCCTCCGTGTGGCTGACGGCAGGGCCCTTCATCCCCATCAGCTCTCCTATCTCCGGGCCAGACATGCCGGTGGCCTCGCGCAGGCGACGAAGCTCTTCGCCGAAGCGGCGTTGGCGTTCGCTGATAACGCTCCTGAGTCCCACGCTCGTCACCTCTCGTCCGGACGGATTGTCGCTCACAGGCAGTGTAGGGGCGATTGCGGAGTGTGTTGCAAAACTGGATCGCCATCAATTACAGTCGTGGAAGCCACGCATCCAATGGGTTGTCAGTAACGTCTAACCCACGGGCAGTTGGTACCGGCTGCCCGGGCACCGAAGAGCACTCGCATGCGGCGCCTCCAGTCCCGCTGCGGGCTTGTTCACGGCGACAGACCCCAAGGTGTGCCCCTCCTTACACCGCAGGGAGTTTTCCCGTGTGTACCCCCAGCCTCTACTCCCCCTCCCTCACCCTCGCCCGGCAGTCGTTGCGCGACGCGATGGCGCGCGCCGGGTGGGACGCCGACCGCATCTTCGACGCCGAGCTCGCGCTCGCCGAGTTGATCGTCAACGCCTGGCGGCACGGCCGTACCTCCGCGCCTGTCGTCCTGGTCGTCATCATCGGCCGCACCGTCCGGGTCTCGGTCGGCGACGAGAGCCACACCCTCCCCGAGCAGCGCCGACCCCTGGAGGAGCCGCCCGAACTCGCCGAGTGCGGGCGGGGTCTTCAGCTCGTCGAAGGGCTCACCCACCGATGGGGCGCCGACCCGCAGAAGAGAGGCAAGCTCGTCTGGTTCGAGCTGGACTCGGCCGCGTGACGATCGCCTTCGTCGGGACGGTCGGCGAGGCCGGACGAACACAGGTGCCATAGATGGCACCCCGCCCCCTCGCCCGGCCCGGCGAGGGGGCGGGGCGTAGATTCGGGCCATGAACGAGCAGCCCCCGGTCCTGGTCACCCGCCGTCTCGCGCCCGGTGTTGTCGAACGGCTCACCGCGAACCTCCCGGCCACCGTGCGCGACTCGGACCTGCCGATGGAGCGCGCCGATCTGCTGGCCGCCGTACGCGGGCGCCGGGCGTTGATCACCACCCTGGACGACCGCGTCGACGCCGAGCTCCTCGACGCCGCCGGCCCCGCCCTCGCGATCGTCGCCAACCACGCCGTGGGCCACCACAACATCGACCTGGCCGCCTGCGCCGAGCGCGGCATCCCCGTCACCAACACCCCCGGCGTGCTGACCGCCGCCACCGCCGACATGGCCTGGGCCCTGCTGCTGGCCGCCACCCGCCGCCTCGGCGAGGGCGAGCGTCTGCTGCGCTCCGGCGAGACCTGGGCCTGGGCGCCGAACTTCCTGCTCGGCCTGGAGCTCACCGGAACCCCGCTGGGCATCCTCGGCATGGGCCGGATCGGGCAGGCGGTGGCCCGTCGGGCGCGCGGCTTCGACATGCCGGTCCGCTACCACAACCGCAACCCGCTCCCGCCCGAGCAGGCCGACGGCGCCGGGTGGCTGCCGCTGGACGACCTGCTCGCCACCTCTCCCGTCCTGGTCGTCACCTGCCCGCTCAGCGACGCCACCCGCCACCTGCTGGACGCCCGCCGGCTCGCCCTGCTGCCGCCCGGCGCGGTGGTGGTCTCGATGACCGCCGGGGTCGTCGACGAGGAGGCGCTCGCCGCCGCCCTGGAGTCCGGCGCGCTGTTCGCCGCCGCCGTCGACAACTTCGAGCACGAGCCCGCCGTCCCCTCCGCCCTCCTCGCCCAGGACCGCGCCGTCCTCGCCCCGCACCTGGGCAGCGCCACCGTCCGCACCCGCCAGGCCATGGGCGACCTCGCCGTGGCCAACGTCCTCGCCGTCCTCGCCGGCAAGGACCCGGTCACCCCGGTGGTCCGCTAGGCCGTTTCGTTTGGATCACCGACAGAAAGCAGAGGCGAGCACACGCCGGGGTCGGCCCGGTCGGCTTCCATCGCAGTCGAGTGGCGTCATTTCTGGGGCCGGGTCCTCTGCTCCGCAGCCACGATGCGCTCCACTGCGGCTGTCACCAGCTGTTCACGCTCTTCCTCCGTGAAGACATCCGGCAGGGTGAGCTGCTCGACGATCAGCCAGTTCAGCGTCAGCATGAGCAGCTTGACTGCCGTGGCGTCGCCGGGGAGGCCTGAAGCCTCGTGATAGGCGACGTTGGCTTCGGTGTCGGCTCGGACGCGTTCAGTGAGGACCTTGCGCAGTTCGGGGCGGCGGGTGGCCTCAAGACGAAGCTCCAGTAGCGCGAGGTACCCGGTGCGGAAGGATGAGACGCGGCCGACCAGTTCGCGCATCAGTTCGGCGTAGGTCTCCCGGTCGCGCCCGGCCGCTTGCTGGCGGGCGATCGTGGCCTCGTCAGGCTGGAGACGCTCGTAAACCCGGGCTCCGGCCTGAGTGAGCAGGTCGTCACGGCTGGCGAAGTAGTTCGACGCTGTGCCGGCGGGAACGGCTGCCTCGGCGTCCACGGCCCGGAAGGTCAGGCCGCGCGCACCTTCCTTGGCCAGCACCTCGATCGCCGCGTCGACGAGGGCTGCGCGCCGCTGGTCATTCCGTCTCGCCATTGACATCACTCCATATGTAGTACTACGGTCAAACCACTCCATGCATAGTACTACGTGTGAGGGATACTTGCGGAAGCTCGTGTACTACATCGGCACCTCGCTCGACGGCCGCATCGCCGGCCCCCGCGGCGAGTTCGACTTCTTTCCGCTGGGCGGTGAGCAGCAGGCCACTGCCTACTCGACCTGGATGAACGCCCTGTACCCGGAGACCATCCCGACCGCCTACCGCGCGGCCGCCGGCGTTGCCGACACGCCGAATCGGCGTTTTGACACCGTCGTCATGGGCCTGGGCAGCTATCGCCCCGCACTCGACAACGGCATCACCAGCCCGTATGCGCACCTACGCCAGTACGTCGTGTCCAGCACCCTCCTGCCGGATACTGACCCAGCCGTCACCGTCGTGCCGGACGACCCGCTCAGCCTCGCCCGCGAACTCAAGAGCGAGATAGGCACCTTGGACATCTGGCTCTGCGGAGGCGGCCAGCTCGCAGGCGCCCTGCTGCCCGAGATCGATGAGCTGCTGATCAAGACCTACCCGGTCATTGCCGGTGCCGGGATCCCCGTGGTTGACGGCGCCTTCGACCCCACCGCCTTCGACGTCGCCGAACGCACCGCCTTCCCCAACGGGGTCACGCTCACCCGCCTCACCCGCCGATAGGCAGTTCCGTTCGAATCAGCGGGCGGACCGGAGGAAGATGCCCGCGATGTGGAGTCCGGCCAGGTAGATGGTGGCGGTCTTCTCGTAGCGGGTGGCGATGCCGCGCCACTGCTTGAGGCGGTTGATGCACCGCTCGACAGTGTTGCGCTGCTTGTAGGCCTCGCGGTCGAAGGCGGGTGGTCTGCCACCGCGGCTGCCGCGCCGCAGCCGATTCGCCCGCTGGTCCGCCGGAATCGGGATCACCGTGCGGATGCCGCGTCTGCGCAGGTGGTCACGGATGGCGCGCGAGGAGTGCGCCTTGTCGGCCAGGACCACGTCCGGCCCGGTGCGCGGCCGTCCACGCGGCCGGGGAACACGCAGGCGGCCCATCACCGCGGTGAAGGCAGGTGCGTCGCCCGCCTGGCCCGCGGTCAGCACGAACGCCAGGGGCCGACACCGGCCGTCCGCGGCAAGGTGGAGCTTCGTGGTCAGTCCGCCGCGAGAGCGTCCGGTGGCACGGTCGTCCGGTTCTCCGGCCGGGGCCCCCTTTGGCGGGCCCCGGCCGCGTGCTGGTGGGCGCGCACGATCGTGGAGTCCACCGACACGGCCCAGTCCAGGTCCTCGTGGGCGTCCGCCTGGGCCATGAGCGCGGTGAACACCCGCTCCCACGTACCGTCGACTGCCCACACCCGCAGCCGGTTGTAGACGCCCCGCCAGTTGCCGTACCTCTCCGGCAGGTGCACCCACTGCGAACCGGTCTGGAACTTGAACGCGGTCGCGTCGATCACCTCGCGGTGATCAAGCCACCGGCCACCACGCTTTTGCGTCCGGTCCGGCAGCAACGGCTCAATCCGCGCCCACTGCGCGTCAGTCAACGACACACCCAGGCCAACGACCGGAAGATCTAAACGAAACTGCCTAGGCGCCCGGTCCGGCGAGCCAGGTCCCGTCCTCGAACTCGGCGGGGACCTCGTCCTCCCACGGGTCGATCCCGCGCCGCTCCAGCGCGTCGAACCAGCGGTCCCGGTGGGACTCGGGGAGGCGCTGTCCGCACCAGGGGCAGAAGGCGATCCGGATGACCGCGGTGCCGCCGTCGTGGACGATCAGCCCGTACTCCCGGAACCTGGCGCTGAATCGGATCAGCGGGTCCGGGCAGTCGAAGGGGTCGTCGTGCCGGTCGCAGTGCTGGTTCAGCTGCTCCGTCATCGACTCGCAGCAGTGGCTGTTCACGGGCGGCTGCGACGGGGCCGCAGGCCGAGCCACTGCTCGGCGTCCCAGGCCTCGAAGCGTTCCACCTCGGTGAAGCCCAGCTTCGCCGCGAGGCGCATCGAGCGGACGTTGGCGGACTGGGTGGTGAGCACCACCGGCTCGCCGGGGAGGGCGCCTTCGAACCAGTCGAGTGCCGCCGCGCACGCCTCGGCGGCGTACCCGGATCCCCATGCCCGGGGCAGGAACAGGTAGCCGAGATCGGCCTTCCCGGCGGCGGCCGGGCGACGGTGGCCGGTCGCTCTCCTGAGCAGGATCTGTCCGATCATCGCCCCGTCGAGATCGACGACGAAGCTCCCGGGCCACCGCCCCGGCACCTCGGGCGTCTCGCGCTCGAGTTCGTCGCGCGGGCGGGGGCCGCCGAGGTAGGCGTTCACCTCCGGCGAGGCGAGCAGTTCGATGAACGCCGCCCGGTCCCGAGCCTCGGGCTCGCGGAGCACGAGGCGCTCGGTCCTGATCGGCTGAGGCGGCCAGGCCACCGGTCCCAGATCGTCCATCCGGGCACGCTAACAGGTGGTCAGGTCATCCCACCGGATGGATCGGACCTGCGGCCGTCGCCGACGGCGTACCCGCCTGCCGAGGAACCCGCCCTGGACTGCTGCCCGTCCGTCGTTCAGTAGTCGCGCTCGGAGGAGCCGTTGACCTCGCGGCGGGCCTGCCAGGTGGTGTGCTCGCGGGAGACGGCGTCCTCGGCGTCGCGGGAGAGACGGGCCCAGAGTTCCTCGGCGTCGGGGGAGCCGATGTCCAGCTGGGCCAGCTGGGCGCGGATCTGGGCCAGCTCGTCGGCGGCCAGGCCGTAGGCGGCGGCGAGCGGGCGGTACTGGCGCAGCTGGGCCCACGCGGTGACCGAGGCGGCGACGGCGGAGACGGTGCCGAGCGCGTCGAAGGAGAACTCGCCCATCGCCCGCAGCACCGCGAGCACCAGGCCGAGCAGCGGCAGCCCGACGCCGGCCACGCCGGTCCAGAACCCGGCGCGGGCGCAGTAGCGGGACTTCGACCGGTACCAGTCCTGCTGCACCTGGATCCGCTCGCGCAGGTAGACGTCCCGGCGGACGGTGAGGGGCTGCTCGCGCAGGCCTCGCATCGCCGCGGTTATCTGGCTCTCGGCCGGTCGGCCGGCCAGGCCGGGGCCGACCGCACGGCTGCCCCGGAAGGCGTGCAGCACCCGGCCGAGCTGGAGGCCGTACAGCCCCTCGGCGTCCGGCAGCGGACGCGGCGGCGGCTGGACGGCGTCGGCGCGGACGGCGAACTTCCAGGCGAGGGTCTTCACCGACTCGGCGGCGGCCCGGCCCTCGTACCAGAGGCCCTGCGGGTTCTGCCGGCTGGTCACGGCGGAGAGGGCGATCGCGCCGAGGTAGGCCACGGCGGCGAGCCAGGACCACACCGTGCCGTCGGCGGAGCCGGCCGTGGCGGCCGCGACCAGCAGCACCAGTTCGGCGGCGGAGAGCCGCACCGCCCTGGTCTGACCCTGCTGGGAGGCCGAATCGGCGGCCCAGAAGAGTTCCGGCAGCAGCTCGCGCTCCCGCACCACCCGGTTCGTCCCGCCCGTGCCCGACGTCATCCCGTGCCCCCACTCGCAGTTCCGCCGCCCCGGCGGTACCTGCCCCGCCCGGGGGCCCGGTACGCCTCGGGTGGGGCTGCGGCGACAGGTGTGGGTGCCGGGCCCTGCGGACGGTGGCTCCTCGTCCTGCCGCCGCACCGGGGCGGGTGCTGGGGTGGGGTGTGGTGCTGTGGGCCGGTGTGGGAGGTGCGCGGGCGGGCCGGGGGCGGGGTGCGTCGCGGTCCGGAGCCCAGTGGGTGGCGCGGCCTGGCAGCGGTGGGTGCCGCCGCCGGTTGGGGTGGGGCCGGGGACGCTGCAGCCCCCGTCGCCGGGGGCGGCGGGGGCTGTGGGCGGGTTTCGGGCGCCGCCGCCGCAGGGCAGGCGGCGCGGGACCCGGCGGCGGGGCGTGTCGGCTCGCATGTGCTTCAGGTCGGCGGCGGGGTCGGCGGCGGGGGCGTGGTGCTGCCCCGGCCGCGACGCCCCGCCGCCGGTCGGGCGCGGTGTCGACGGCGGTCGGCCGGCTGGCGTAGGCCGACCGGTACCGGCGGCCGCGCCGGTGTACGGCGGACGGCGGGGCGGGGTCAGAAGGTGTAGAAGATCCGCTCCGCGTTGTCGGACATCTGCTTGGCGTTCCACTCGGTGCCGCCGGGCACGTTGCCGGAGCGGAACAGGGGCGGGGTGGCGCCGGTTCCGGCGAGGGCGGCGTCGGCCAGGCGCTCCACCGCGGAGGCGACCACGGCCTGCATCAGGGCGCTGGTGACGATGGTGGAGACCGGGCCGAAGGCGGTCTCGGCGCCGGGGTGGGTCAGCTCGCCGTCGCCGATCGCGATCTTGTTGTCCAGGACGACGTCGCAGTGGTCCTTGAGATAGGTGCCCGACGGGTGCCCGGACGGGATCTCGCCGGGGTAGGCGAGCGAGGTCAGCCCGATCACCTTCATGCCCCGGCCCCTGGCGTGCTGGGCCAGCTCGACCGGCATCACCTGGCGGCCGGAGAGCGAGATGAGGAACAGCAGGTCACCGCTGGTGGCGGGGGTGTGGTCGAGGGCGGCGGTGGCCAGTCCCGAGACCCGCTCCAGGGCGCTGGACAGCGGCGCCGGCATCACGGTGACCCCGGCCATCCCGGGGACCTCCAGCAGGTTCATCGGCACCAGGCCTCCCGCCCGGTAGACGACGTCCTGGGCGGCGAGCGAGGAGTGGCCGGCGCCGAAGGTGAAGATCCTGTGCCCTTCGGTGATCGCCTCGGCCAGCAGGGCGGCGGCCGCCTCGATGCTCTCCGCCTCCTCGGTGCGGACCCGCTGGAGGTGCGCGATCGCGGCGTCGAAGTACCGGCCGACCAGCTCGCTCATCTGTTGCCTTCGCTCTCTGCCGGTGGGGGAAGCCGGCCGGGTGGGGGCGGGCCGGGGTGGTCCGGCCGCGGGGGAGGAAGCTACGGCCAGCACCGTGCTGCCTCACCGGTGCCGCTGTCAACAGGCGGGAAAAGCCGCCCCCCGCGCCCTGCGACGGGCCCGGTAGTCGGTGCGGTAGGTCAGAATTGGCGATGAGGACACCGAGGAACGGAGCCAGCGGCGATGTCTGGGCTGATCGACACCACTGAGATGTACCTTCGCACCATCCTGGAGCTGGAGGAGGAGGGCATCACCCCGATGCGCGCCCGGATCGCCGAGCGCCTGGAGCAGAGCGGTCCCACGGTCAGCCAGACGGTCGGCCGGATGGAACGCGACGGACTGCTGCGCGTCGCGGGCGACCGGCACCTGGAGCTGACCGAGGAGGGCCGCCGGCTCGCGGTGCGGGTGATGCGCAAGCACCGCATCGCCGAGTGCCTGCTGGTCGACGTGATCGGCCTGGAGTGGGAGCAGGTCCACGAGGAGGCCTGCCGCTGGGAGCACGTGATGAGCGAGACGGTCGAGCGCAAGGTGCTCGCCATGCTCGGCCACCCCACCCAGTCCCCGTACGGCAACCCGATCCCGGGGCTGGACGAGCTGGGCGACGCCAAGGCCGAGGGCGAGGGCTTCGACGCCGGGCTCGTCCCGCTGGACTCGGTGCTGCCCGGCGCGGACGGCGCCGACGTGGTGGTCCGCCGGATCGGCGAGCCGATCCAGACCGACGGCGACCTGATGCGCACGCTGCGCCGGGCCGGGGTCCGGCCGGGGTCGACGGTGCGGGTGAGTGCCGGGGTCGGCGGCCTGCTGGTGGGCACCGGCGACAACGCCGCCGAGCTGGGCAAGGACATCGCCGCGCACGTGTTCGTCGCACAGGGCTGAGAAGGGCCGAACACGGGACGACGGCACGGCGGCGGCCGACCGGTTGAGCAACGCCGGACGGGGCCGGGCGCTCCCCGCGCACCCGGCCCCGTCCGGCCCCTCCCGTTCCCTCCCGGCTTCCGTGGCACCGGCCTCCCCGAACCCGGCCGGTACCACGGCCCCGCCCTGTCCCTCCCGTCCCCTCCGTTCCCCTCCGGTCTCCCCTCCGTCCCTCCCGTCCGCCTCGCCCGGCTTCCCCGACCGAGCGCCCCGTCCGGCGTCCCCTCATGCTGGGAGTTCTCCCACTCGGACGATCAAGGCAATCCTTGAGCGCTGTCACTCGTACGAGGGGCTTTCGCCGTTGACCAGCGGGTACACCGAAGCCTTATCCGCACATGCGTATGACGGGCCCCGCCTCCGGTGGGAGACAAGGCCCGTCACTCGCGCGCGGGGTGTCGCGCGGGGCACGCCCTCACCCGATCGGCGTAGGGCGGCAGTCGTGGGAAGCGGTCAGCGCACCGCCTCGGGCAGGGCCGGCCAGGGCGTGGACGACGGCGCGTCGCGTCCGCAGGCGTAGGCCAGCGGGCCGATCAGCTCGGCGGCGTCCGGCAGCCAGCGGCCCCGCGCGGCGGGCGGGCGGGCCCACTGCGCGAAGCCGCCCGGGCCGACCCGGGACGGCGGGGCCACCGTCCAGTCGCCCTCGCCGCGGGCCACCAGGTCCAGCCGGCCGGGCGGCCACCCCAGCTTGCGGAGCAGCTCCGGCAGCCGGGCCGCCGCGCCCGGCAGCACCAGGAAGTGCAGCCGCCGGCCGGAACGGCCGGGCGCGGCCGGGACCACCACCACCGGACCGAGCTGCAACCCCATCCGCTCCATCCGCGCCAGCGCCAGGCAGCCGGCCACCTCCGGGACGTCCAGCACGTCGAAGGACCGGCCGGTCGGCAGCAGGATCGACGCCCGCGGGTGCTCCGTCCACCAGCGCAGCACCGCGCCCGGCCCCGCGCTCGCCCGGCGCGCCCAGTCCGTGTCGACCGGGTGGGCACCGGGGAGGGCGCAGCGCCGCTCGCCGCAGGAGCAGCGCGCGGGCCCGTCGCCGTCGACCGGCCAGGCACCCGGGGCGACCTCCCAGTGGCAGGTCTCGGCGTAGCCGACGGCCGCGACGAGCAGCGGCGGCACTCCGGGGCCGGAATCCTGGCCGGGGGGATCGGGGATGGTGTCCACGGGGTGCTCAACTACCGTGCGTGAGACGGGTTACGGGCGGGCCGGGGCCGCTGGGCCACCCGGGGGTGATTCACCCGAACCGGTGAGGCGGACCGTGCGGGAGCGCGCCGGGGGGAGGCGGGGTGGGCGCAGTGGGGGCGCACGGGAGCATTCTGCCGGGCGCGTGGGGGGTGGGGATCGTCACCGTGGGTATCCCGCTGGCGTTGCTGATCGCTAACCTGGTGTCAGTTTCCTTGAACGGTCGGACAGTCGGCAACTCGGCAACAGAGATCAGCAGAAAGCGTCGCCCGCCGGCCGGGACCGGAGGGTGTGGGGAGGCGAAGCCCAATGGCCGCGAGACCACTTGTCGCACGACAGCCCAACGAGCGTCTCCAGCAGCTGATCCAGGAGGCCAGCTGCTCCAACGCCGGTCTGGCACGGAGAGTCAACCTCTGCGGTGCCGAGCACGGTCTGGACCTGCGGTACGACAAGACCTCCGTCGCGCGTTGGCTTCGCGGCCAGCAGCCGAGGGGGCAGGCGCCGGCGGTGATCGCCGAGGCGCTGGGGCGCAAGCTGGGGCGCGGCGTGTCGGTCGAGGAGATCGGCATGGCCGACGGCAAGAACCTCAGCTCCGGCATCGGCCTGCAGTTCGCGCCGACGCTGGGCGCCGCGCTGGAGCAGGTCTGCGAGCTGTGGCGCAGCGACGTCGGCCGCCGGGACTTCCTGACCGGGGCGACGGTGGCGGCGTCCGCGCTGGTCGAACCCAGCCGGGACTGGCTGATCACCCCGCCCGACCCGGTGGTGGCCCGCACCGGCGGCACCCGGGTCGGTCCGACCGACGTGGCGGCCGTCAAGGCGACCACCGCGATGCTGGTCGACCTGGACCACCGGTTCGGCAGCGGGCACGTCCGCCCGGTGGTGGTGCACTACCTCAACAGCGTGGTCTCCGGACTGCTCGGCGGCTCCTACCGGGACGAGACCGGGCGTCAACTCTTCGCAGCCGTAGCGCGGTTGACCGAGCTGGCGGGCTACATGGCGGTGGACACCGGCCAGCCGGGCCTGGCCCAGCGCTACTACATCCAGGCGCTGCGCCTGGCCCAGGCCGCCGACGACCGGGGCTACGGCGGGTACGTGCTGGCGGCCTCGATGAGCCACCTGGCGGCGACCCTCGGCAACCCGCGGGAGATCGCCCAGCTGGCCCGGGCCGCCCAGGAGGGCGCCCGGACGGTGGCGACCCCGACCGCGATGGCGATGTTCTACGCGGCCGAGGCGCGCGGGCACGCCCTGCTCGGCGACGCCAAGGCCTGCGAGGCGGTGGCCGCCAAGGCGCTGGAGATGATGGAGAAGCGCCGCCCGGAGGACGACCCGGACTGGATCGTGCACTTCGACGACGCCTACCTCGCCGACGAACTGGCCCACTGCCACCGGGACCTGGAGCAGGCCGGCCCGGCCGAGCACTACGCCCGCCGGGCGCTCGACCTGCACCCGCCGACCCGGGTGCGGCGCCGCGCGGTGGACCTGGTGCTGCTGGCGACGGCGCAGCTCCAGCAGCGCGACGTCGAACGGGCCTGCGAGACCGGGGCCCAGGCGGTCCGGCTGCTGAGCGGGCTGCGCTCCAACCGGGGCGTCGAGTACCTGGACGAGTTCCGGCGGCGGCTGGAGCCCTACCGGGAGCAGCGGGTGGTCCGCGAGTTCCAGGCCAGGGCCGAGGCGGAGGCGGCCTGAGCCCGAGGCCGTCGAGGAGTCCGTCAAGGAGGACGGCGGGGAGCGTGCAGGGTCGGTGAGGGATGGTCCGCCCACGTGGTCGGCCGGTTCGGTGAACCGGTAGCGTGGGCGCGACGTCCAAGGAACTGTGATGCTCCCAAGAACCGACGAGATGTGGTCCGCCGTCAGCGCGCGGTCGTGCACAGGTGAGGAATCGCGTTGAGCCAGCGCCGCTCGTACCCCAACTCGGGTGACTTCAACCTGGACGACCTGTTCCGCCCCGAGCCCGGTCAGCAGCCCGGCCCGCCGCAGGGTCAGCAGCCGGGGCAGCCGGTGCAGCAGCCCGGCCCGCCGCCGCAGGGGCAGTCGTACGGGCCGTACCCGGGGCAGCCTTCCGGGCAGCCGGAGTACCTCGGGGACAGCGCGCTTCCCACCCAGGCCATGCCGGTCCAGCCGTCCTGGGGCGGCGCCCCGCAGCCGGGCCACCCGGCCGACCCGGCCCAGGCGACCCAGTACCTGCCGCCGTACCCGGGCGCGGAGCCGCAGGCGGCGGGCGGCTACCCGCCCGCGCAGCCGGGGTACGCCGACCGGCCCGTGCCGGGCCACCCGGAGCACCCGGGCGAGGCCGCGGCCGGGCGGGACGGCGGCCGCGGCGGCCGTTCCTCGTCCAAGCTGCTGATCGGCGGCGTGGCGGCCGGCGGCGTGGCGGCGGCCATCCTGGTCGCGGTGCTGCTGAACGGCGACGACGAGGCCGGCACCGAGAAGCAGGCCGTTCCCGCCGTCACCGGCAGCGGTACGGCCGCAGCCGCCACCGCGGCGCAGAGCGCCGCCCCGACCACCGCCTCGGTCAACCCGGAGGTCAAGGCCCAGGCCCAGGCGCTGTCCGACCTGCTCGGCACCGCCAACGACAGCCGGCAGGCCGTGATCGGCGCGGTCGCCTCGGTGCAGAAGTGCGACAAGCTGCCGGAGTCGCAGCAGGCGCTGACCGCCGCGGCCGGCCAGCGCAGGGAGCTCCAGACCAAACTGGCCGGGCTGAAGACCGACAAGCTGCCCAACGGCTCGCAGCTGGCGGAGCAGCTGAACGCGGCGTGGACGGCCTCGGCGACCGCCGACGACGAGTACGCGGCCTGGGCCGGGGACGCCCAGGGCGGCTGCGACCCGAAGAAGAACGACAACCAGCACTACAAGAACGCCGTCGCCGCGAGCGGCACCGCCACCACCGCCAAGAAGCAGGCGGCCGGGCTCTGGAACACCGTCGCCGGCCAGACCGGCCTGCCGACCCGTACCGACGGCGACCTCTGATCCCGAAGCGGCCGGGGGCATCCGCGCACGGGACGTGCGCCCACCGGACACGGCGCAGGGCCCGACCGGTGCGGCCGGGCCCTGCGGAACCGCGGATCAGGCCGGCGGCTTGCCCCCGGTGAGCACCCAGCGCACGTCCACGAAGCCGGGCCGCTGCAGGGTGAGCTGCCCGCCCTTCACCTCCTGGTAGGTGACCCAGGTGTTCACCAGCCGGGGCGACTCGGTGCTCGGCAGCATGTTGGTGGTCGCCCAGTTCAGCGGCGGGGTGAGGCCCACGTCGATCTGCTCGCCGCTGTCCAGCAGCGCGGTGATCGTCTTGCTGGAGACCGGGCGCCCGGCCGCGGCCAGCCGGTCGGCGACCTGGCGGAACACCTCGAAGGCCACCCAGGTGGTCTGCACCCCGGGGTCGGCGGCGTCGATGTGCCGGTCGGCCGCGTTGGAGCGGATCACCGCGCGCAGGCCGTCCCAGATCTTGGCCGACTCCGGCGGGTACCAGCCGGTCACGAAGGCGCCGGCGAGCGGGCCGGTGTCGCCGCCGGTGGAGTCGACCACCGACTGCTGCACGCTGCCGATCACCGAGGCGATCCGGGTGTTCTTGGCGCCGGTCCGGCGGAAGGCGTCGAGCAGGTTGCCGGTCGGCTCGGCGCCCAGCGCGCTGGTGACGCAGTTGCCCGGCTGGTCGCCGCCGATCGCCTTGCGGGCCACCGGCGAGTAGTCGTTGGACTTCTCCGGGGCCTTGACGTCCAGCAGCTTGATCCCGGCCGGCTTGAGCGCGTTGCCCAGGTAGCCGAGCAGGTTGTCACCGGCCGGGGTGTCCGGGCGGATCAGCGAGACCGCCTTGCAGCCGGCCTCCACCAGCTGCCGGCCGCTGCCGCCGATCAGGGCCGGCATGCCGCCGCCCACCGGGTAGGACAGCGGGCTGCTGAACTCCAGCTGGGACAGGCCGTAGCCGCCGATCAGCGGGATCCCGGCCCGCTCCAGGACGGGCATGAAGTCGTCGCCGTACTGGCTGTAGGAGCCGAGCACCGCGACCGCCTTGGCGTCCGCCGCCTGCTGCGCGCAGGCCGTGGCGCCCGCGGCGGTGTTGTGCTCGTTGCAGGTGATCACCCGCA
The DNA here is from genome assembly GCF_042802195.1 of Kitasatospora sp. NPDC057500. Taxonomy (NCBI): domain Bacteria; kingdom Bacillati; phylum Actinomycetota; class Actinomycetes; order Kitasatosporales; family Streptomycetaceae; genus Kitasatospora; species Kitasatospora sp. NPDC057500. The sequence continues at coordinate 27,692 of NZ_JBHVER010000058.1, forward strand.
GTTGGCGACCGTGCAGGCCGCCCTTGGCGTTGATGTCCCGGCCGATGGCCTCGGCCAGGTCGGTCATCCCGGGGCGGTCGGCCGAGCCGGTGCCGGACGGCGCCCAGGTCATCACGGTGAGTTCGCCGCTGCCGGTGGCGGCATCGGCCGGTCCGCCGCACGCGGAGGCCGAGAAGAGGGTTGGGAGCAACGCGGCGACGGTCGCCGCGGCGGCGATCGGGCGCCGGCGGCGCCGTCCCGCGATCGGGTGCATGGCCTGGGACGAGCCCCTACGGCTGGTCATCGGTCTTTCCCTCCCTGGGCGCTGTGCTGCGCACCGGCTCCAGCCAATCCCCGGTGCCGCAAGCCGAGAGGGCCGTCCAGCCAACAGCCGGCAAACGGGGGTGGAACTCCGAGGGGGAACGCGTGTAGATCGGGAGTGGAGTACGAACGGTGGGGGAACGTACGATCGTTCCCCATGTCCGCCAGCACAGAATCTTCGTATCGGTCTGCCCGAAACCCTTCTCGTCCGGGCCACCGCTCCAGCACGATGGGCGGCATGCCGCTCAACGACCTGCCCTGGTGGCGCTGGCGGGCCCGACTCCGCTCGGCGCTGCACATGCTCTCCGACCCCGGGTTCCAGCGTGACGCCTGGCTGGCCGGCCGCGAGGAGTACGGCGACGTCACCGACGCCGTCTACCGCCTGGTCGAGGACACCTGGCTGGACCGCTGGTCGGCCGAGAAGTACGTCGGCACGATCTTCCGGGACTCCGCCGAGGCCACGCTGGTGGACGTCGCGGTGCTGCGGGTGGTGCGGATCCTGCACGAGGTCGGCGCGGACGCCCCGACCTCCGCGTACCTGGAGCACCACGGCTGGCCGGAGGCGGTCAGGGCGGCCCGCGAGGCGCACGTCAAGCTGGCCGTCAACGACGGCGAGGACCCGGACGCGCCGCCGCGCTCGCTGGACGTGCTGCGGATCCTGACCCGGGTCTGAGCGGGGTGCCGCCCAGGTCCTGGGCGGCCCGTCCCGCAGTGCGGGCAGCCGGAGGGGGGCCTTCCGGAGTGTGACACGCTGGAGCATTCACACCAGCACGAGCTCAGGACGGGATACCCCCACCGTGGAACAGCAGCCGGCCAGCGCCCAGTACGTCCTCACGCTGTCCTGCCCCGACAAGCAGGGCATCGTGCACGCGGTCTCCAGCTACCTCTTCATGACCGGGTGCAACATCATCGACAGCCAGCAGTTCGGTGACGGGGACAGCGGTCTGTTCTTCATGCGGGTGCACTTCTCCGCCGCCGAGCCGGTGACCGTCGACAAGCTGAGGGCGAGCTTCGCCGCGATCGGTGCCTCGTTCGGGATGGACTGGCAGATCCACCCGAGCGACGAGAAGCTGCGGATCGTCCTCATGGTGAGCCGGTTCGGGCACTGCCTGAACGACCTGCTGTTCCGCACCCGGATCGGCGCGCTGCCGGTGGAGATCGCCGCGGTGGTCTCCAACCACACCGACTTCCGCGACCTCACCGAGGGCTACGGCATCCCGTTCCACCACATCCCGGTGACCAGGGAGAACAAGGCCGAGGCCGAGCAGCAGCTGCTGGACCTGGTCGCCGAGGAGAACGTCGAGCTGGTCGTGCTGGCCCGCTACATGCAGGTGCTGTCGGACCAGCTGTGCACCGCGCTCTCCGGCAAGGTGATCAACATCCACCACTCCTTCCTGCCGAGCTTCAAGGGCGCCAAGCCGTACCACCAGGCGCACACCCGGGGCGTGAAGCTGATCGGCGCCACCGCGCACTACGTCACCGCCGACCTCGACGAGGGCCCGATCATCGAGCAGGAGGTGGCCCGGGTGACCCACGACGTCACCCCGGACCAGCTGGTCGCGCTCGGCCGGGACGTCGAGTGCCAGGCGCTGGCCCGGGCGGTGAAGTGGCACAGCGAGCACCGGGTGCTGCTGAACGGCACCCGGACCGTGGTCTTCGCCTGACCGACGGCGCCCTACGGGCGGGAGAGCAGCGTCGCCGCGTGCAGCACCTCGCGGATCGCGGCCCGGTCGCCGTGCTCGCCGACCGGCAGCCGGTCCGGGTCGCGGTGCGCGGCGGCCAGCTGGCAGAACTCCAGTCCGTCCAGCACCATCGCGGCCACCGGCTCGCCGACGGGCGGGCCCGCGTCCGGGCCGTCCAGCGGAATCAGCCACTCGCCGGAGGCCGGGCCGTCGATCACCAGCCGGATCCGGCGGCCGGTCCGGCCCCCGTCCGCGCGCACGGCTGCGCCGAGCGGTGCCCCGGTGAGCTCGGGGCGGGCCGCCCGCTGTCCGGCCAGGGCCAGCGGCAGCATCCGCACGGCCAGGTCGATCATCTGCCGCAGGTGCTGCGGGGCGGGCGGGTCGTACGGGTAGGCGACCGCGCGGGCGACGTCCTCGCCGTGCACGTAGCACTCGAAGGCCCGGTCGACGAAGGCGTCCCGGAGCGGGACGGTCGCGAAGCCGAAGTCCACCGGGGTGTTGCCCTGCGGGGCGAGCGCGGCCGAGCGGACCAGCTCGTGGCAGTGCCGGCGCCACCGGGCGCGGATCCGCTGCGGCGGCTGGCCGGCCTGCTCGGCGGTGAGCCGGGCGGTGCGGTCGGTGATCTGGGCCCAGCGCCGGCCGGCCTGCGGCGGCACCCGGGGGATCGGCGGGAGGACGGCCTCCTGTGGCGGGACCCGGCGTTCGGCCGCCGGTCCGGCGCGGCCCGGTCCGGTGCCCCCGGGGCCGCCCGGGACGGGGTCGGGCAGGCCGAGGGCGACGGCCAGGTAGCCGTCCACCGCGGCGAGGTGGCAGAGCACCTCGGCCGGGCGCAGGTACTCGGTGCCGCCGTGCCAGGGCAGTTCGGCGACCTCCTGCCACTCCTCCGGGCCGAGGTCGCGCAACAGTGCGTCGAGCTTGGCGGTCTCGGCGGCGTACGGCACGCCCCAGGCGGGGACCGGGAGTTCGGCCGGGCGGCGGGCAAGGCACCAGTCGAGCACCTGCTGGCGCAGCGCGGCGGGCTGGTCCAGCGGCTCCTCGACGGAGAGCCAGCCGGCCGCCTCGCGCAGCCGCTCGGCCTCCTCGGCGCACGGCGGGCAGCCGGCCAGGTGGGTTTCGAGTTCGGCGGCCTCGCGGGACGGGACGGCGCCGAGCGCCCAGGCACCGAGCAGTGAGCGCAGGGCCTCGTGCTGCTCGTCGGTGATCGTCACGTCCCCCCGCCCTCCTGCCGCCGCCCGCCGCCCTGGTCCGCGTCCGCCTGTTCCGGGTCCGCCCGTTCCGGGTCCGCCGGGGCGGGGCCGCGGTGTCGGGCGCGCTCCTGCTCCAGCTCGGTGGCGAGCAGCTCCAGGCCGTGCCGCATCCGCTGCTTGGCGGCCTGCTCGCTGATCCCCAGCCGGCGGGCCGTCTCCTGGTAGGTGCGGCCGTCGTAGTAGGACTCGGCGATGGTCTCACGCAGCGGTTGGGGCAGGGCGGCGACCACGTACTGGACGCGGGCGGCGGTGGCCACCGCGCGGATCTCGTCCTCCGCGTCCTCGGCGTAGCCCGCCTCCTGGGCGCGGCGGGCCCGCAGCCGGTCGACGGCGCGGCGGTGGGTCAGCGCGCCGAGCCAGGCGCGGAGCGATCCGCGGGCCGGGTCGAAGGCTTCGGGGTGTTCCCAGACGTGGGCGAATATCTCCCGGGTGAGTTGCGCCGCGGCGGTCTGGTCGGCCAGTATCCGGCCCGCCAACCCGTGGACCATCGGGGCGAGTTGGTCGTACAGCTCGCCGAGGGCGGTCTCCTCGCCGCGGGCCAGGCGCCGTTGCAGCTGCTCGTCCCGGCGGGGGGAGCCGTCGGTGGTGGCCACCGGTCACCACCCTCCTGCCGGACCGACCGCTGACGCGTCCACGGTATCCCGCGCGAATCGGACGGCGGGTGGATTCGGTGAAGAACAGGAGGCCGGGGCTTCGGATCGTCAGATCGTGGGATCTGCCGCCGATCCCGCGGTTGCGCTGTTCGAAGGCGGTTGGACATATGTCGCACGGGTGGTTCGCGAGTGGCGGCCGGGGAGCGGGGGGCGGACGGCGGTAGGTTCGCCTCTGCGCCGCGGGCCGGTCGGCCCGGACCGGGCGATCGCCGGTCCGTGGCTCGCCAGAGTGAACGGGACAGTATGCCCTGCCCTGTCCCCCGATCGCTGGAATATGCCCGAAGCGCTTGCTGCGGTCCGCCCGCCGACTCATCCTGAGGCGTATTCGTGTCGCGGCCGGTGCGCGACGGACGAGGTGACGCGGGTGTGCGGCGGCGGGTGCGACCGGCGTCACCCGCCGGGCGGCGGCCCGTCGGACGGCGGCCCGGCGCGCGCCCGGGCCGGCCGGGCGACCGGGGCCCGGCCGAGACGGTGGCCGAACTGCGAGTGCGGGTGGTGGAGCGGTGCAGGTTCTTCAGGTACAGCTTGCGGTGCAGGCGGACCCCGCCGAAGTCGGCCGGGCCCGTCGGTGGGTCCGCTCGCGGCTGCTCAACCACGGGGTGGACCCGGACGCACCGATCGCCGAGACGGTGGTGCTGGTGGTCTCCGAACTGGTCACCAACGCCGTGGTGCACACCGGTTGTCCGGCCGTGCTGCGGCTCTGCTTCCCGCTGGGCGACCTCCAGGGCGCCGCGCCGGACGCCTCCCCGGGCGGCGCCGGGCACGGCGGGGTGCGCGAGGCGGCGACGGTCGGCCCGCTGCGGGTCGAGGTCGCCGACGCCAGCCAGGTCGCCCCCGCCCCCCGGCACGCGGGGGCGGACGTCGACGCCACCAACGGCCGCGGCCTGGAGCTGGTCGAACTGCTCTGCGACCGCTGGGGCTGGTACCCGGACGGCACGGGCAAGCGCGTCTGGTGCGAGATCAGCCCGGACGCCAGGCCCGCCGACCCGCTCGCCGCCGTCGACTGGGTGGCCCTCGCGCGGCCCTGATCGGCGTTCGGCTCGCCTGCGGGGTGGGGCTCGCGCGGCCCTGATCGGCGCTCGGCTCGCCTGCGGGGCGCTCGCGAAGCGTTGAGCAGCCCCTGACGGCCCCTCCGGCTGCCGGGCCGAAAGCTGACGCAACCATTCCGAATTTCGGACAACCCATTGACGTGACGTATCCGACTGATCACGCTTGGGTGCAGCGCTCCGTCGCGAGGGGACGCCGAGGGAACACCCGAACGCCGCTGCGGTGCTGCTGTCCAGGGGGACCACGTCAGCAGGGGGGCCGTGGAACGGTCGTGCGCTGGCTCCTCGGCGAGTGCGGAGAGCGTTGCACGGGTTCAGGGCCCGTGTGCCGAGGTCGGATGGCGGCCGGCCGTGCCGTGCTCGGGGTGCGCGCGGCCCGCCGCCATTCGATCCACCCGCCGCGGACGGTCCATTTCGGCCACCGGGCCCGCCCTGCCGCTGCTCGGCTCCCGGTCGGCCGGTTCCCGCCGCCGGTTGGCCCGATTCCGGCGGAAGCTGGCAGCCCCGCCCCTCGTCGTCCGCCCGCGCCGTCGGGAGACTCGCCGGGTGAACGAGACCGACGCCCCCACCGGAACCCCGGCCCCCGCCGACACGCTCCCCGCGCCCGCCCGCGCGCCCCGGGTGCACTACGCCTGGGTGGTGGCCGGCGTCTCGCTGCTGGTGCTGCTCGGCTCGGCCGGATTCCGCTCCACGCCCAGTCTGATGATGGACGCGCTGCACACCGAGTTCGGCTGGTCGATGGGCACGATATCCAGCGCCACCTCGGTCAACCTCACCCTCTACGGCCTCACCGCGCCGTTCGCCGCCGCCCTGATGGACCGGTTCGGCGTGCGGCTGGTGGTGGTCTGCGCGCTGTTGACGATCTCGGTCGGCGCCGGCCTCACCATGCTGATGCGCGAGCCCTGGCAACTGGTGCTCTGCTGGGGCGTGCTGGTCGGCCTCGGCAGCGGATCGATGGCAGGCGCGTTCGCCACCACGATCACCGGGCGCTGGTTCCGGGCCCGGCAGGGGCTGGTCACCGGCGTGCTGACGGCCGCCGGCGCGGCGGGCAACCTGGTCTTCCTGCCGGTCGGCGCCTGGCTGGTCGAGCAGCACGGCTGGCGCTCCGCGGTCGTGGTGGTCTCGCTGGCGGCCAGCGCGGTGGCCGTCCCGGTGCTGCTGCTGATGCGCGAGCGGCCCGCCGACCTCGGGCTGCTCCCCTACGGCGCGACCGAGCCGCCGCCCGCTCCGGCCGCCGGGGGCGGGGCGCTGGTCCGCTCGCTGCGGGTGCTCCGGGAGGCCGCCCGCTCCCGGGCGTTCTGGCTGCTGGCCGGCTCCTTCGCGATCTGCGGTGCGACCACCGCGGGCCTGGTCGGCACCCACTTCATCCCGGCCGCCCACGACCACGGCCTGCCGGTCACCACGGCGGCCGGCCTGCTCGCGCTGATCGGCGTGTTCGACGTGATCGGCACCGTGGCGAGCGGTTGGTTCACCGACCGCTTCGACGCCGGGCGGCTGCTGATCGTCTACTACGGCCTGCGCGGGCTCTCGCTACTGGTGCTGCCGCAGCTGTTCGCGGGCTCGCTGGAGCCGCCGATCCTGGCGTTCGTCATCTTCTACGGACTGGACTGGGTGGCCACCGTGCCGCCGACCGTCGCGCTCTGCCGCCGACACTTCGGCGAGGACGCGCCGATCGTGTTCGGCTGGGTGCTGGCCTGCCACCAGATCGGCGCCGCCGTGGTGGCCTCCCTGGCCGGCTTCGCCCGGGACGCGCTCGGCGACTACGACCTCGCCTGGTACGCGGCCGGCGGGCTCTGCGCGGTCGCGGTGCTGCTCTGCCTGGCCCTGCGGACCGGGGCCCCGGAGCGGACCGCCCCCGCGTTGTCGTAAGGGGCTACTAGGCTCCGGGGGCATGACACTGAGCTTCACCCTCGACCCGGAACTCGACCCCGCGCTGCACGCCGAGATCGCCGGCCTGTGGACGGCCGCCAGCAACGCCGGCGGGGCCGTCGGCTTCGTCCACCAGGTGACCGAGGAGGAGGTCCGGGCCGCCGGGGAGCGGCAGTTCGCCGGGACGGCGCCGGACGGTCCGGACCGGCTGCTGATCGCCCGGGAGGCCGGGACGGGGAGGCTGGCCGCGCTGCTGGTCTTCGAGTCGATGCGGTTCGGCCCGATGGACCACTGGCGGCTGGTCGTCAAGGTCATGGTCCACCCCGAGCTCCAGGGGCGCGGCCACGGCGCGGCGCTGATGGGCGAGGCCGAGCGGATCGCCCGCGGCTGGGGCCTGGAGGGACTGAAGCTCCAGGTGCGGGGCGGGCTCGGCCTGGAGGCGTTCTACGCCCGCAGCGGCTACGTCGAGGTCGGCCGGGTGCCCGCCACCATCCGGGTCGCACCCGGGGACGACCGCGACGACGTCATCATGTGGCTCGACCTGCGCTGATCGCACCGGTGCCGGACGGTGCCCGGCGGGACCCGTTCCCCGCCGGGCGCGTCGGGCATGCTTCACTGGGAGACCGGCCCGGTTCCCAGCGCAGTGAAGGATGTGTCCCCCGGTGGGCAGCAATGTGAGCAAGAAGTCGCACGCCACGCTCCGGTACACCTCGATGCGGGTCTCCATCTTCCTCGGTTGCCTGCTGGTCGCGCTGCTGCTCGGGCACTTCGGGGTCATCCCGGTCTCCGGCGAGGCGGGCGTGGTCTTCCTCTTCCTGCTGGCCGCGGTCGCCTCCGCCCCGCTCAGCTACGTCCTGCTGAGCCGGCAGCGCGACGAGATGTCGGCCGAGATCTCCGGCAAGGTGGACGGCATCCGCTCCCGGACCGCCTCCAAGATCGCCGCGCAGAACGCCGAGGAGGACGCCGCGGACGACGCCGCCCGCGCCGCGGCCGCCAAGACCTCCGCGACCGGCCCCGCCGCCTCGGCCCCGCAGAACTGACCCGCGCCGCCGTGCCGGAGAACGCCGCACCGGAAGACGCCGCACCGGGCAGCGCCGGGTCGGACGGGCCCGCGGCCGGGACCTGGCCCGCGCCGGTCCGCCGTCCCACCGGCCGGGACGTCGCCCGGCTCGCCGGGGTCTCGCAGGCCACCGTCTCGCTGGTGTTCTCCGGCTCCGAGGCCGGCCGCCGGGTCTCCGACGCCACGCGCGAACGCGTCCGGGAGGCCGCCCGCAGCCTCGGCTACCGCCCGCAGGCGGCCGGCCGGCAGCTGCGGCTGGGCCGCAGCGGCATGATCCTGCTGGCCGTGCCCAACATCCTCGGCCCGTTCTTCGGCCGGGTCCTGGAGGGCGTCCACGAGGAGGCCGGCAAGCACGGCCTGGTGGTGGTGGTCAGCTCGGGCTGGGGGAGCGCCACGCTCGCCGAGGCCGCCACCACCAGCCGCTTCGACGGCCTGCTGATCTGCTCCCCGGACGACAGCCAGCTCGGCGAGCTGCCCGCCGACACCCCCGTCGTCTTCCTGGACGCCGACCCCGGCACCGACCGGGCCCGGCCGACCGTCGAGCTGGACGTCGCCGGTGGCATGCGGGCCGCCGTCGAGCACCTCGCCGGGCTCGGCCACCGCCGGATCGGCCGGCTGCGCTCCACCCACGCCGCGTACACCTTCCGGGTCCGCCAGGCCGCCTTCGAGGAGACGGCCCGGGCGCTCGGCCTGGACGTGGTCGAACTCGGCGTCAGCCTGAACGAGGGCCAGCCGGCCGCGCGCGAGGTCGCCCACCGGCTGCTCGCCCGCCCCGATCGGCCGCACGCGGTGATCTGCGACGACGACGTGGTCGCCTCCGGCGTCTACCAGGCCGCCGCCGAGCGCGGGCTGCGGGTGCCCGCAGACCTCTCGGTGATCGGCATCGACAACGTCCCGGTGGCCGCGCTGCTCGCCCCGCCGCTGACCACCGTCGACCTTCCCGGAGAGGAACTGGGCCGGGCCGGGGTGGCGGCGCTCGCCGGACTGCTCCGGGGCGAGGCGGTCGCACCGGTACCGCCGCTCGCCACCGCGCTGGTGCGGCGCTCCTCCACCACTGCGGCGACGCGGCCCGACTGAACGCCGGTTCGAGTCCGGCCGACCCACGCCGACCCCCTCGCCGACGGTGACGCCCACACCTGCTCCGACCCCGATCCCGTCGCCGAGCCACTCGCACTCGCCGACGCACCACCCGTCGACGAACCACCCGGAGCCGACCCGCTCGCCGAGCCACGGCGGTGAGCTGCCCGGGACCGGTGCCGGGGTGGGCAAGCTGATCGGTGTGATCGCCGCCGCGATGCTCGGGGTGGGCCTGCTGCTCGCGCTGATCGCCTGGCGAGGCCGAGGCCGCCACAGCTGAGTGAGGGGAAGGAGATGAAGCAGTGACTGCGCCCGTCGGCCAGACCACCCGGTCCGACGGGCGCAGTCACGTCCAGGGGGAGGCGGGCGTCAGCCCACCGGCACCGGCTCGGTCGGCAGCGGCCGTGCCCTGGCCGGCTCGGCGGCCGGCCGGAACCAGCGGCGGGCGCCGAACAGCAGCAGCCCGCCCAGCGCGATCCCGCCCGCCGCGCACAGCGCCACCGGCCGCAGCGAGCCCTCGGCGAGGTGGCCGGAGACGGCGTAGCCGAGCGAGTTGCCGGTCGCGAAGAGGGTGACCAGCCAGGCGAACGCCTCGGTCACGGTGCCGGTCGGGGCCAGCTCGGCGACCAGGACGAACGCCGCCGCCAGCAGCGGGGCCAGCGCGATCCCGGAGACGAAGGCGAGCCCGGCCATCGCGGCCGGTCCGGGGAGCAGCACCAGCGGCAGGTAGCTGACGGCCATGCCGAGGGCCATCAGCCAGGTGCGGGTGGCCGTCGAGCTGCGCCACCGCACCGCGCCGTACGCGAGTGCGCCGAGCAGTCCGCCGAGCGCCGCCAGCGCCAGCAGGGTGCCCGCGCCGCCGGGCAGGCTGTCCGCGGCGTGGGCCTCGGCGTAGGCGATGAAGAGCACGTTCTGCGCGCCGACCGCCCAGCCGGCGCCGGCCAGGCCGACCAGCAGCAGGACCAGGCCGGGGGAGCGGAGCGGTCCGAGCAGGCCCGCCGAGTGCGCGCGCGGCGGGGCCTGCCAGGCCCGGGCCGGTGCGGCGGTGGCGACGACGGTCGCCCCGATCAGGCCCAGCGCCGCGGCGACCCAGAGCGCGGCGACCGCGCTGACCGCGCCCGCGATGCCGGCCACCGCGAGCGGGCCGGCGACGTAGAGGATCTGCTGGGAGGCGGAGTCGAAGGCGTAGGCGGTGTCGAGCTGCTCCTCCTCGACGACGTCCGGCCAGAGCGAGCGCAGGCAGGGTTCGAGCGGGGGCATGGCCAGTCCGGCGATCGCGGCGCCGAGCGGGGCGGCCAGTGCCGAGCCGGGGGCCAGCGCCAGCAGGGCGTACCCGCCGCCGGCGATCACCGCGGAGACCAGCAGGACTCGCGGCTGCCCGGTGCGGTCCACGATCCGGCCGAGCACCGGTCCGCCGACGGCCGCCGCGATCGCGTACGCGGCGGTGGCCAGGCCGATCCGGCTGAACGGCGCGTGGGCCTCGCGCAGTGCGAGGGCGATCACCAGGGCGGTCATACCGGCCGGGAGGCGGCCGAGCAGGGTGCCGAGGAGGAGGCGGCCGACGTGCGGGGCGCGGAGCAGGGCGAGGTAGCCCATGGGCGGGATCTCCGGTCTGGGCAGGGGAGTGGGCGGGGAGATGCCACCAAGTTATACGTATAACTGTTGACCGGTCAATCGGATCGTGTCCGGAACTCAAACAACTACTTTGAACATCTCAAAGCTTTACTGCTAACGTATCGGCCGTGACCACCTCAGACGCACGTTCGCCGCTCGGCCCGGGCCCGTTGCCCGGCGCCGCCCGCGCGTGTCGTCCGTCCGGTGCTGTGGACAGCCCGCGCCGTTGTCGCGCCATGAGCTGTATCCAGGCGGCACGCCCCTGACCGGGGCCGGTCCTCTCCCCGCCCGGCCCGCGTGCCGTGCCGCCTTCCCCACTCCCCTCACCATCAGCAACGCCTCCCCCGGAGCCGCACCGTCATGTCCACAGCGCCCGAGGCGACCTCGTCGCCGTCCGTGCTCGCCAGAATCCGCAAGACCCCCTTCTGGGCCCAGATCGTCGCCGGTCTCGTGCTCGGCGTCGGCCTCGGCTACCTGGCCCGCGCGGCCGACATCTCCTGGCTGGCCACCACCCTGGAGACCATCGGCCGGATCTTCGTCCAGCTGCTGAAGCTCGCCGTCCCGCCGCTGGTGTTCACCGCGATCCTGGTGAGCGTGGCGAACCTGCGGAACGTCACCAACGCGGCCCGCCTCGCCGTCCGCACCCTGCTCTGGTTCGCGATCACCTCGCTGATCGCGGTGGCCATCGGCCTCGGCCTCGGCCTGCTGACCAACCCGGGCGAGGGCACCAGCCTCAAGACCGAGGGCCTCAAGCCGCCGAAGTCCACCGGCAGCTGGATCGACTTCCTGACCGGGATCTTCCCGACCAACATCGTCACCGCGTTCACCGAGGTCGAGGTCCTGCAGATCGTCTTCCTGGCGATCGTGGCCGGCGCCGCCGTGATCAAGCTCGGCGCCAAGGCCGAGCCGGTCCTCAAGCTCAGCGAGTCGGTGCTGGAACTGATCCAGACCGCCCTCTGGTGGGTCATCCGGCTCTCCCCGCTCGGCACCCTCGGCCTGATCGGCAAGTCCGTCGCCAAGTACGGCTGGGACCTGCTGGAGCCGTTCGCGACGCTGACCGTCGACGTCTACCTCGGTTGCGCGCTGGTGCTGTTCGGCGTCTACTCGCTGCTGCTGAAGTTCGCCGCCGGCCTCAACCCGGTCAAGTTCTTCCAGGGCGCCTGGCCCGCCATCCAGCTGGCCTTCGTCTCGCGCTCCTCGGTCGGCACCCTGCCGGTCACCCGCCGGGTCACCGAGCGCCTCGGCGTCCCGAGCGAGTACGCCTCCTTCGCCGTGCCGTTCGGCGCCACCACCAAGATGGACGGCTGCGCCGCGATCTACCCGTCGCTGGCCGCGATCTTCGTCGCCCAGGTGTACGGCATCGACCTCGGCATCAAGGACTACCTGCTGATCGCCTTCGTCTCGGTGATCGGCTCGGCGGCTACCGCCGGTCTCACCGGTGCGATCGTCATGCTGACGCTGACCCTCTCCACCCTGGGTCTGCCGCTGGAGGGCGTCGGCCTGCTGCTGGCCATCGACCCGATCCTCGACATGATGCGCACCGCGACCAACGTCGCCGGCCAGGCGCTGGTGCCGATCGTGGTCGCGGCCCGGGAGAAGACCCTGGACCTGGTCGCCTACAACAACCCGACCGGTGACCTCTACGACGAGAGCCCGGCCCCGGCCGAGGCGAAGGTCCCGACCCAGGCCCCCGCGACGGCCTGACGCCCCTTCGGAACGGCGACGAGAAGGGCCCTCCTCCCCGAGACGGGAGGAGGGCCCTTTCGCGTTCCCCCCGGGGACACCGGGGGACACCGGGGGACAAGGCAGGGGGC
>NZ_JBHVER010000059.1:0-38516 GCF_042802195.1 Kitasatospora sp. NPDC057500
AAGGGCGCGGCCCCGAAAGGGTGGCCACCCCCCCCCGCCCACCCGCGCATAAACCAGGGGGGGGCGCCCGTCCTACGGCGGGGCGCAGCCGGAGGTCCTCGCCCGAGGGGGCGAGGGCCAGCCGGTGATGGCGCGCGCGAGGGCGCCCGCGGCATCACCGGCCCAGCACCGCGAGGGCGCGGTACTGGGGGAGGAGAAGCCCGCCACCGCAGCCTCGCCCACCGCCACCAGCGCGCAGACCGCTGTTGCTCCGCGACCTCTGCGCGCTGCCGAGATCGCCGCGAAGCGCCGAAAGCACAAGCGCCGTACCCGCGACGCCGCGAACCTGAAGAACGACAAGATCACGGTCCGCTTCAACCCCGACGAAGCCGCAGTGCTCCGCCGACGCGCAGGCGAGCGTGGCATCTCGGTCTCCGCCTACATCGCCCGCAAGGCCCTGGCCGAAGACGGTGGCGTCGCCGAGTCTCGTGACGAGCAGTTGGACGCGGCGATCGAGGAGCTGGTCGCGGTCCGTCCGCAGCTCGCGGGCATCGGCCGGAACATCAACCAGATCGCGCGCCTGGGCAACATGGGCGTCGCCCAGGAGTCTGGTCCCGTCCGCGACGCTTTCATCGCCGGGGCCGTGCTGGCCAACGCGGTCCGCGAAGCGGTGGCGGACATCGACCATGTCGGCGCGCGCCTGGCGAAGGCCGTCCGCAGTTGATCAGCAAGCCGGTCCGCGGCGGCAACACCATGGGCGCGCTGATCTACCTGTTCGGGCCCGGCGAGGAGCACGAGCACACCGATCCGCACATCGTCGCGTCCTGGGACGGCTTCGCGCCGGACCCGGGGCGCGACCCGGCGGCGACCCTCGGGCAGCTGAGGGACGCCCTCGATCTCCACGTCGTCCGCTACCGGGCGAAGAGAAAGTTCGCGAAGCACGTCTACCACCGACCGGTCCGCGCGGCCCCCACCGACCGGATCCTGACCGACGAGGAGTGGGGCGACATCGCCCGCCGGGTCGTGGCCGCCGCCGGCATCGCCCCGGACGGCGACGAGGACGGCTGCCGCTGGGTGGCCGTCCGGCACGCCGACGACCACATCCACATCCTGGCCACGATGATCCGCGCCGACCTCACCCAGGCCGACATCTGGGAGGACCAGTACAAGGTCGAGGCCGAACTCACCAGGATCGAGCGCCAGTACGGGCTCAAGGACCTCTCCGACACCCGCACCCGCGCCTACCGGGACGCCATCCCCAAGCGCGCCACGGGCGCCGAACTGCGCAAAGCCCAGCGCCTCGGCCGGGAGGGAACCGACCGCGACCGCCTGCGCACCGCCGTCCGCCAAGCCTTGGCCGGGGCCGCGGACGAGGAGGAGTTCACCGCCCGACTCGCCGCGCAGGGCGTCCTCCTCGGCGTGCGCCGGGCGCCGTCCGGCGACGTGACCGGCTACAAGTTCGCCCTCCCCACGGGCGACGACAGCGGTCCGATCTGGTTCTCCGGAAGCAAGCTCGCCTCCGACCTCACCCAGCCCAAGATCCAAGCGCGCTTCACCGCCGGCATCGACCAGCCCTCCCACCCCACACCCGAGAGGAGCACCCGGCCCGCCGCCGGACGCCACCACGCCAGCACCACCGTCGAACGCGTCTACCCGGTGTTCGACGACGAGCAGGACACCGCCCGCGCGGAAGCAGTGATCCGGGGCGGCCTCGAAGTCCTCGACACGCTCGCCGCCACCAGCCCGCCCCTCAGCAGGAAGGAGATCCACCAGGCCGCCCGCGCCCTCGAATACACCCGCATCACCCACACCCGCGCCGCCGACGCCGAACTGCGCGCGATGCGCTCCATCGCCCGCGAACTCCTCCACGCCGGTCCCACCTCGGGCCGGGGCGAGGACGGCACCGCCGCCGCCACGATCCTGACCAGCCTCGTGTTGCTCGCGATCGTGATCGCCAAGTGGCACGCCGCCCAAGGCCACCAACGCCAGGCCGAAGCCGCCCACGCCGCAGCGGCACACCTTCGCGCCGCCTACGCCCGGCACGCCGCCAAACCGCTCGCCCACCTCACCCTCGAAGGCCGGCACCTGCCCGCCGTCGTCCAGGACCGGCAGGAAGCGGCGCTCCGCCGCGCGCTGCCCGCCGACCAGGCCACCCGCCTGCTCGCCGAGGACACCTGGGCGGCGCTCGCCGCCACCCTCGCCCAGGCCGAAGCGGCCGGCCACGACCCCCATGCCCTGCTCGCCCAGGCCGCCGGACGGCGCGAACTCGCCAGCGCCGACTCACCCGCCGCCGTCCTCACCTGGCGCATCCGTCGCGACACTCGCCTCCCAGCCCCCGCACGGGCGACCACACCGGAGGAGCGTCGCACCAACGCCGCCCTCTCCAGGAGCACCACCGGCCGCCCCGCCACTGCGGCGGTGACCGCGACCACGCAGCCGCCCAGGCCGCCGGTGCCGCCCGCACTTGGGGAGGGACGCCCCAGGCGGTAACCACCAGCCCTCGCCCGGGCCAACCAGCCCGGCCCACCACCGCACCGGTGCAGGCGCACCTGTCGCGCGCCCGCACCGGCCAACCCGCACCTCTACCCGCTCAAGGAGCCATGTGAAGGCCCACCCCCTCACCGCCACGTTCCCGACCATGAACGAGGCCGACCTGCTCGACCTCGCCCAGGGCATCAAGGAAGACGGCCAGTACGAGCCCATCCTGCTCGACACCGACGGCGTCCTGCTGGACGGCCGCAACCGCCTCGCCGCCTGCAAGCTCGCCGGCGTCGAACCCCGCTTCACCACCTACACCGGCGATGCCCCCGCCGCCGACGTTGCCTGGTCGCTCAACGTCCGACGCCGCCACCTCACCCAGGGCCAGCGCGCCATGATCATCGCCAAGGAGCGTTCAGCTTCGAAATCTTCCGCGCGAGCCGACGCCGCCACCTACGGCATCAGCCCCGCCCGCGTGTCCCTTGCCACCACGGTGATCAAGTACGCCCCAAGCCTCGTCCGTCCGGTGATCACCGGGGCGATGGGCCTGGACGCCGCCTACGAGCAGGCCCGCAAGAACAAGGCCGACGCCAAGGCCAAGCAGGCCCAGTACGACCTTCTCCGCGACCGAGCCCCCGACCTCGCCGCACGCGTCACCGAGGGCGACCTCGACCTGCCCGCGGCGCTCACCGAATTCGAGCGCCGCCAGGAGGAGGACCGGCTGCGCGCGCAGGTCGAGCAGGCCGACGCCGTCCGCGCCGCCGACGGCGACACCCAGCCGACCTTCATTCAGCTGGTCGACGACGGCCTCATCGACTGGCCCGAGGCCGCCCAGCGCGCCGACCACTTCCACACCCAGCGCCAGGATGCCATCCAGCACTCCCAGCAGGCACTCCACCTGATCGCCGACCACTGGGCCACCATCCGCAGCCTCGCCCTCCGGCCCGACAGCGCCTTCACCCGCGAGGTCCTCGACGGCCTGGTTCCCGAGACGCAGGCCCTTGCCGAGCACCTCCTCGCCCGCGAAGCTGGCGCCTCGCTCACCGGTCGAGACTGATCCGACGCCCAGCACGAGGCTTTCCGGAAAATCCGCAGTGGATTTCCGGGGAAATGCCATTAAGTTCTCCGGGAAAAGGCCGCCGAGACTGCCTGTTTACGACCTGTGGTGCGGTCATAATTTTGGCCCTTTCCGTGTTCTCTCTGGTTAATTCACGGGTTGGCCCTGTCGATCGCGTGAATCGGTTCAGGATCGATGGGTTCTTGATATATCGACCTTGATCATTCATCCCAATCCATGGAAAGCTCGAAGCCGGCAGCCTCGATTTCGTGGGGATCGGTAAGCGTCAGTGAGCAGGCCGGACAGTGTAGGCGTTCGAAGCGGGCAGTAGTTCGTGTCCTCTCTGGGTGGCTGCAGTAGTCGGCGCAGCCGCAATCATCAAATTCGAGCTGTCCTTGAAGCTCGCCAGTCATTCCTGGAGTCGAACAACCTGGGCAGTCAAACACAATCTCCGCCTCAGCAGATGGCTGCGTGACGCCTATGTACCATCCACGCTCTGTCGGAGTTTTGTCGAACCCCTCGGGGATATTTGGCCGGAGTGCCCCGAAGAAGGCTTCGGTGACGGCTCTGCTGACAAGGAGCCGCACAGTCAGGACATTCGCAGCTTGTGTCCGGCGCGGCTGCTCGACTCTAATGACTTCGTTGAGCCACGCCCTGCCAGAAAGTCCTCGGGGCCACGGAACGTGCGGCTCGGGTGGAAGTGGCAGCAGCCCGTGTTCAGCAAGGAGCGCCTCCGCGGCCTGCTGCGCTCGCCGGCTGACCGCGCTGAGTGCTGTGCAGACTGATGCCCGGAGGACGGACTCAGTGATCTCGCGCTGATGGTCCTTGCTGCGACGCATTGAGCCCCACCGAGGGAGCGTACTGACGATCGAGGTCACGACTGGAACCACGGCATCTACCGCATACGCGGCTTCTGTCCTGGCCAAGGTTTCTGCGGCCTCCTCCATGTTGGAAGCTGCTGCCCCACCACCTACAGCGGCAAGCGAAGCAACCTGGGCGAGATCGCCAAAGACGAGCTCGTAGTCTCCCCAGAAATCGGAAGACGGCACAGATAGATGCTTGCGCGTGGCCTCGGCAACCTTAATGGCAACCGAGAGTGTCTTCCCTGCGCGATCCTCCACGTGGTATGCGGAGTGGGCGACGCCGTTCCGGTCATCTATTACCTGATTGAAATCCTGCAAGGATACCGGCATGCGCCCCTGCATAACCACTGAGGCGTCCTTGAACGAGTCCGCGAGGCCGATGGTCCTTCCTTGAATAAGTGGGGGGACACCTGGCTGGTCACCGAATCCATGGGCGTGGAACTTGAACGCGCGATCTGAGCGGTCGGAGATGAAGGTAGGGTCAACCTTGCACAGGACGGCCTTGAGTGCATGCTCACATCCCATCCCCGCATGCAGGACAGCGAAGCGCCTGTTGCCAGCACGCCATGAGTCCAGAGCTGCTCGCATTAGCTCCGCCGCTAGCCCCATGAACCGCTCGTACTCGCGCATCATTCCTGGTTGATCCTCCCTGCTTGGCACAGATCGACTGAGCGTATCCAACGGACAACTACCGCGACACCTGGATTCCGCGCAAGATCACCGTCCTAGCCATCCGGTGTTCGGATCACTCTGAGGATGAAGACACATGGCACTGCATGCTGGTAACCCGTTGCCGAGCGGATCCGCCGGTGAGATTCAGGACCAGTGCGGCCCAACACGGCTGGAGTTGCTACAGAACACGCATGGCGGGAGCACGACCTCGCTTCCACTGGTCTCACTGCCGCTCGCGACAGCAGTGGGGACGAGCGGGGTGGGAGTCGTTCGATCGGTTATGGGACCCGACCCTGGTGGGTCACCTGTCGGCGCGGTGCGGAGCCTGGCCTGACCGGCACCGGGGCTGCAACCAGTCGGTGGCGGCCATCGAGAGCGACGTGCCAAGTCCCCTTCCAGCATTGGCCGCAGAGTGTGATCGTGATCGCTCGCGATGCTTCGATCTTCCGCCCGTACGTGTGCTACGTTCCGTGGTCCAACCGAAAACAGGTGACCCCGGCAGCGCGCCAACGCTCCGGGGTCCGGCAACAGGAGCCAGAACTCCCAATGCGTGTCCATCGTAGCGCCCACGTGCGCAACTTCACCGTGCTGCCCAACGCCGTCCTGCAGTACCGACGGCTCTCCTACACCGCCCGCGGTCTGCTCGCGGACCTCCTCTCCCGCCCCGACGGCTGGCGCGAGGACGGCCGGCACATGGCCGACACCAGCCCCCAGGGGCGCGGTGCCATCCGCAAGGCTTTGAAGGAGCTGGCCGAGGCGGGCTTCTACCGGGTCGAGAAGACCCGCATGCCCGACGGCACGATCATCACCGAGACCCACGTCTACGACACCCCGCAGCTCACGGTGCCACCGGGTGCCACCCGTCCGGCCTCCGGTGAAGCGACCACCGGCGGTCCTGACGCCCTTCCAAAGGACCTGGTGAAAGAACCCTCCTTCCCTACCGAGCAGACCGTCGAGCCGGTCCTCGCCGACGAGCCGCAGGCGAGGACGGGAGGGCGGAAGGAAGACTTCGAGGAGGAGACTGACGAGCAGCTCGGCGAGGCGGTTGCCACCCTGTTTCGGGTGATCCGTCCCGAGCCGCGCCTGCGGCTCGGCCAGGCCGAAGCCGAGGAACTCGCACCCCTCGTCGCACGGTGGTTGGAGCGCGGCGCGACCCAAGCCGACCTCGCCCAGGCCCTGCTGCCTGGCCTGCCCGTCCCGTTGCACTCGGCGGTCGCGGTGCTCCGTTACCGGCTGGAGCGCAAGATGCCGCCTGTTCAGCCCGTCGTGCGGCCCGCAGCGGCCCGGTACGCCGAGTGCGCGAAGTGCCACGACCCGATGCCCCAGCCGGGGATCTGCCGGGCGTGCGCGGGCCTCGGTGCGCGAACGGTCGGCGTCGGCGGGGGCGAGGCGGTCACCCACAGCGGCGCGGCCCGCGCTAAGGAAGCCTTGCGCGCCGCCAGGACCGCTGGCCTGCACCTGGGCAGCCTGGCGGCAGCCCGGTAACGCTGCGGGCCCAGCGTCACCGAGTCGGCAACGGTCACGCCGCCATGGCGGGCAGCGCGCGCAGGCGCTCGCGGAACTCGGCGACGGCGGGCTCGGCCGCGTGCGGCTTGAGGTAGCCGTCGAACTTGGTGAGGCGGTTGACCGCGCGGAGGGAGTGGACCTTGGTTTCGAGGAGGCCGAGGCCGCAGTTGGCGGCGTCGAGGGCGCCGTCGAGGTCCTTGCCGGCGAGGCGGGCGGTGGCGAGGCGGCCTGATCGGACGGCCTGGTCGCGGGGGACAGCGTGGTCGATGGAGGAGGCGAGGGCGCTGGTGGCGCGCTCGACCTGGCCGGCGCGGAGCATGATCTTGCCCTCGGTGGAGCTGAGCTGGGCGTCGCCGTACCAGGAGAGCCAGGGCGGGAGCTGGTCGCCGCCGTTCCTGGACCAGAGGTCGTGGGCGCGGTTGAGGGCGGAGCCGGCCTTCTGGTGCCGGCCGTCGCGGGAGAGGCTCTCGGCGTGGTGGAGTTCGAGGTAGCTGCGGACGCCGGGCTGCATCGTCGAGGGGGTGTTGGCGAGCGCGGTCTCGACTTGGGCGACGCGCTCGGCCGGGTTGCCGGCGTCGGAGAGGTGGACGCCCATCTCGGCCAGCAGGAAGGCACCGAGGGCGTCGTCGCCGACGGTCTTGGCGGCGCGCAGGGCGCCGAGGTAGTACTGCTGGCCAGCTGAGCGCAGGCCGCTGTCGTAGGCCATCCAGCCGGCGATGTAGTTGACCTGGGCGGCCAGCCCGTACATGCGGGCCTCGACGGCTTCGGTGTGGCGACCCTGCTTGAGCAGGGTGGTGATGATCGCCAGGTCGCCGCGGGCCTGTTCGATGAGGCGGGCGCCGCCCATCTGGGCGTCCAGGGTCTGGAGGGTGGCGACACGGGCTTCGAGGGTGTCGACCATGGAGTCGGTCACCTGGTCGCCGTTCAGAGCGGAGGCGAAGGCGGGCGAGGCCGAGGCCCAGCTCGCGGCGACGGTGGCCATGGCGGCCCCGGTGATGGTGAGAAAGCCCCGCCGATCCATATGACCACTCCTGACCAGTTCCACCAGTACGTCCACGGTACCGGCCTTCGTCCACGGCGCCGTGACGCCGGTCACCTCCCAGACAGGAAGCCACTGCGGCCACGGATTGGCAATCAGGGTACGGGGATTGACCCCCAGCAGATCGGCCAGAACGTACTGCGCATCCGGTTCGGGTTCCTGGCCCTGCTCCCACTTCCAGACCAGCGTCCGGTTGGTCGCCAGGTTGATCTTCAGCGAGGCGCCGTGATCGCACATTATGCGCGCGAACTGGATCTTTCCCCATCCGCGCAACCGCAGCAGGTGGGTCAGTGGGTGGGCCGCCAGAACGTCCGCGCTCATCTCAACCCCCGTTGATGCAAGACCTGTTGGTGAGCGTACTGCTACCCGCCGTAGCGCGGGCCGTGTCGACGAGAAACCCCCCAGAAACGTTCCTGGACATGCCGCAGCGCCGCGACTCTGGACCCGCCGCCACCGACCGGAGGAGGGCAACAGGGGAGGGAGTCATGGACGCAGCCGAACGCCGGTACCCGGCCCGCCGCAGCAGGCGCCGGGGCGCGCAGCACGACCCGATGGGGACGGCGCTCACCACGCTCTGGGGGCTCGGCCACCTCGCCGTCCTCGCGCTGCTCGGGCTCGCCGCAGAGCACCAGCTCGGCAGCGACAACCCGCGTTTGGCAGCGCCGGGACTGTCCCTGCCCGACCACGAACCGGCCGCCTGACACGGCCAGCCCCGAGTGGAACACACGAGCAGAACAGGAGAAGCGATGAGCACAGCTCCACCGACCGAACGCTCCCCGGCCCCGACGGCCTGGAAGGAGACCGGCACCGTGGTCCTGCCAGGTGTCCTGGAGAAGACCCGCTTCGAGGTGATCCAAGCCGAAACCCTGGCCCGCCTCGACCTGGCCACCCCGTACATCCGTGAGGAGGCCACCGCCCACCGGGACGGGTCTTTCGCTTCCCCCGTTCACTGCGGTTTCCTCCCGGCAGGGCCCGAGTTGGAGCGGCTGGCCTACGACAAGCACCTGCTGACGGCGCTGCGCGAGGCGACCGGTCTCAGTCGGCTGGTGCCGCGCGGCGGTGCGGTCGTCGTCTACCGCAAGGGCGACTTCCAGGGCCTGCACACGGACACAGTGAAGGCCACCGTCACGGTCGGTATTGCGCTCACCAAGGACCTGCCCGCCATGGGCTGGGCGCCCGGCCTGTGCGACGCCCACCCGGACCGGCTCGCCGAGGTCGTCGCCGAGCACGGTCTGTTCCCCGAGGGCGAGGACTTCACCGAGCTGAGCCACCCGTACGCGGACGGCTCGGTCAGGGCGTTCGCTGGCTACAACGTGCCGCACTGGCGGCAGCGGCACCCCGGCGGCACGGACCTGCTCGCGACGCTCTCCTACATGGACCTGTGAAGGGGCCGGCGATGCTCCGCCAGACATGGCTGGCCGAAGGCCGGGCCGAGGTACCCGCCGATGCGATCGATTCCGGGCTCTGGGACGAGATCGCGGCCGAGGCCGAGCAGTGCGTGCCGCACGCGGTGGTGCGGCACAATCAGCGGGCGGGCCTGTTGGTGATGCGGGACGGCTCGATCACGTCCCCTCAGCGCTGCAAGGTCCACCCCGGCGGCAGGGCGCTCACCACCCTCGCGATGTCCAAGGCCCTCGCCGAGGTCGCCGGCGAGGCCACCGGCCGGGCCCGGCTGACGCCGATCCGCTACGGCCTGAAGTTCTACAGCCCCGGCGACTACATGCACGCGCACCGCGACGACGGCAAGTGCGGCATCACCTTCAGCTGCGGCCTCACCCCGGGCCTCGGGGCGATGGGCTGGCTGCCCAACCTGCGCTGGCTGGACACGCGGCAGGTCGCCGACCGGCTCGCCGACACCCCCTACCCGGCTGGTGGCGAGGAGTTCCCGATCCGCCACCGAGCCCTCACCGGATTCGACGGAAGCCGAATCCCCCACTGGCGTACCCCGCTCGACTCCCAGTCGCGCGAGGTGCTGATCACCATCTGCTTCACCGACCTCTCGGTGCGGCAGTAACCCACTCCCAGAAGGAGGCACCGTGCCCAACATCGAGCACGTCACCCCGCAGATCGACCCGGCTGACTTCGTCGCCGAGCTGCACGCCGACGGCGACCTGCCGCAGAACGTCGGCGGCGACCCGTCCGTGCCGGACTCCGCCTTCCCCGACACCCACGTCTACCAGCAGCCGGGCCTGTAGCCGCCGCCTGACCGCCTGACCGCTTGACGGTCGGGCCGACCCGGTGCCCGGCTGCCGACGCTCCCATGACCTGAGCGCGGCGGCCGGGCACCGCCGTCCCCCCCCACGAGGAGAGCGATGCGCAAGACGTACTTCGCGGGCACCCACCGCACCCGGCACCCGGTGGACACCTGGCAGGACATCAAGCCCCTGCTCGGCACGTACGGCATCACCCGTGTCGCCGACGTCACCGGGCTGGACACCATCGGCATCCCCGTCACCATGGCCGTCCGGCCCCTCGCCCGCACCCTGGCCGTCGCCCAGGGGAAGGGGACGACTCTGGACGCCGCCCGCGTCTCGGGCGCCATGGAAGCGATCGAAGCCTGGCACGGCGAACACGCCCTGCCAGCAGTCGCGGTCTCCCAGGCCCCGGCCCGAGGCCTGATCCTGCCCTACAGCGTGACCTCGTTCGAACAGCATGCCGGCAGCCTGCTGACCGACCACACGACGCTGGACTGGATCCCCGCCCGCTCCGCACTGGACGGCACCCCAGCCCTTGTCCCGGCAGCCTGCGTCCAGCTCGGCCGCCAGGCCCACACCGGCTGGCGGATGCACCTGCCCAGCGCCTCCACCAACGGGCTCGCCTCCGGCAACACCCGCGCCGAGGCACTCGCCCACGCCCTGTACGAGCTGATCGAACGCGACGTCGTCAGCGACCTCGCCGACGGCTGCGGCCCGCGAGCCGAGCGCATCGACCCGGCGTCCGTCGCCGAAGAGCACTGCCACCACCTGCTCGACCGGCTGGCAGCCGCCCGTGTCTGGGTCGAGCTGTGGCACCTGCCCAACCGCTACGACATCCCCGTGATGGCCTGCTACCTGTGGCGCGAGGACCAGCCCGTCACCCTGGTGAGCGGCACCGGAGCCCACCGCGACCCCGCGGTCGCGCTGGCCCGGGCGATCACCGAGGCCGCACAGTCCCGCCTCACCCAGATCGCCGGAAGCCGAGAGGACATCCCCGCCGCCGTCCACCGACCCGGCCGCACCCACCTCGGGCCCGTACGATCACCCGACCCGGGCGAACCGTGGGACCGGGCTGTCTGCGAGTACCTTCCGCCGCAGTCGGACCACGACCACGAGGAAGCCCAGCACCTGGCCGGCATCGTGGCCGCCGCAACTCAAGCCGAACCCCTCGTCGTCGACCTCACCTGGGGACCGTACGCCCGCACCGAGTTCTCCGTGGTCAAGGTCCTCGCGCCCGGCTTGCGCTACGGATCCCGGCACACCGTCCCCCGCCCGCAGGAGATCGCGGCATGACCATCCACGTCTTCGCCGGTCCCACCATCCCCGCCACGGGCATCCGCGCGATCCTTCCGCACGCCCACTGCCACCCGCCGGCCCGACACGGAGACCTCCTCGCCCTCGCCCCCTCCCCGGAGGACACCGTCGTCATCATCGACGGGCTGTGGCACCAGAGCGCCCCCGTACGGCACAAGGAGATCCTCGCAGTGCTCGCTGCCGGGACCACCGTCGTCGGCGCCGCCAGCATGGGTGCCCTGCGAGCCGCCGAACTCGCGCCCTACGGCATGCACGGCGTCGGCTCGATCTATCGGGACTACCTCACCGGCGTACTGGACGCCGACGACGAGGTGGCCGTCCTGCACAGCCCCACGGGCGAACCACTGTCCGAGGCCCTGGTCAACATCCGCACCGCGCTCGCCCGTTGCGCAGCCACCGGCCTGATCACCGCCGACGAGGCCGTCTCCCTCCTCGCCATCGCCCGCGACCTGCCCTACGACCGGCGCTCCTGGCCGGCCATCGGCCAGGCCACCCGGACCGCGCACCTGACCGACCTGTACGACCGGGTGAACCTCTGGCGCCGGACCAACCCGTACGACCTGAAGCGCGAGGACGCCGAGACCGCTCTCCGGCTGCTCGCTGAAGGTTCCCCGCCCGCGCTGGAACAGGATGGGTGGCGGCACGAGCCGTGGCCGACCAGCTTCGTACGCTACTGGACCTCCGCATACCGGCCAGGACCGCACGGCATGCCGGTCCTCGCCGCCCTCCAGTACCAGCAGCTGTACGACCCCGGCTTCCCCGATCGTTGGCGAAGGCACGTCGTGGCCACGATCGGTGGAAGCCCCGCCACCGCGGACGAAGCCCTGCTCGACATGGCGGCGATCAGAACTGCCGCCGAGCAGGGCCTCCACCTCACCCACCTCACACAGGCACAGGCCGCCTACTGGCTCACCCCGGCCGAACTCCTCCTCGACCCGGACGAAGCCCTGCTGCGGATCATGGTCAGGTCCGCCCGGCTCGACGGCGCCTGGACCGCGTGGCCGGCCACCTGGGACGAGGCGGCCCAACGGCTCCTCCAGGACGCCGAGCCGACCGCCGCCGCTATAGCTGCCGCGTTCCGCTTCAACGCGGCCGTCGCAGCAGCCGACCCGCGGCGGACCACCGCCCACCTCGACCCGGACCGCCTCGGTCGGCACCTGCGCGACGTCTGGGGGCTGGCCGATGGTGCAACCGGGACCGCCCTCGACGCGGCTGCCCGCGACCGGGCGTTCCGCGACTTCGCCGGGGCCGTGGAGGTCGCCCGCGCCTTCTACCTGTACAGCAGGGCGGCGACGGGATGACCACGCTGCCGTCGTGGCCCCGGCTCGTCAGGCACCGACCGCGTCCGCCAGCTCGGCCTCGATGTCCGCCAGCTCGGCCAGCATCCGGCGGGCCGCCACCGTCCGCAGGTGCCAGAACCGCTCGTAGATCCCCCGGCCCGGCAGCTGGTTCTCCCCGTACAGGGCGTCCACGCCGAACCAGGAGGTCAGGTTGTGCAGCAGAGCCATCCGCGCCGCGTACACAAGCTCCGGCCGGACTTCCGCCGGCACGTGCTCCGCATACGCGGTCACGGCCGCGACCGCGGACTTCCGCCAGTCCGGGGACTCCGCCACTGTGAACGGTTCGAAGGCCGCACGGCCCAACTCCCAGGTTGGGAAAGCGATTCGGGCCTGAATGTCGATCACGCCGACAAGCTGGTCCCTGCTGTCCCAGAGCAGGTTGGCGCCGGTCGCGTCGAAGTGCACGATCTGCTCGCGCGGGGACTGCGGCAATCCAGCCTGCAACTCGGCCAGGGAGCCCAGTTGGGCGATCCGCTCCTCGACCTCCGTGCGTCGGGCCAGGTCGTCGGCGTCCTGCTCGGGCGCGGCGTCGATCAGCGCCAGGAGCTCCCGGCCGCGGTCCTGCAGGGCATCGCCCCGGTGGGACCACCAGTGGTTCGTGTTCGCCTTGAAGCCCTCGCGCGGATGGTCCGCCAGCACGTTGTGCAGCCGGCCGAGCGCATCCCCGATCTGCTCACCGTGGACAGGCGTGTACGGCAGTTCCAGCGAGGCGCCGTCCACCCAGTCCCACAGTGAGGCCGCGACCTCGCCATGTCGGGCGATGCTGCGTCCCCCCAGGTCCGGGTGCATTGCGGGGAACGGGCTCCCGGCCGAACGACCCAGCTCCGACACGGTGATCCGCCCGGCCATCACGTCCAGCTTCGCCCGCCGCGGGTACGCCTTCACGAAGAGCCGCCCCCTCTCGGTCTCGGCGGCGAAGTTGTCCGTCTCCGTCCCCAACGGGATCACGGTCACCGAGGCGTCGTGCAGGCCGTACTGCTCGGCGAGCGCGTCGGTGATCTGCTCGGCAGAGACCTCGCCGGGCGACGGGGAAGAGGAGGAAGAAGGCACAAGTACTCCCAGAGCGGGGCATTCACGACGGCCGGTGCCAGCCTATCCATCACGCGCCCGGCGCTCCCGCACTTCCCACAAACAGAGACCCGCCCTCCGCTCACCCGAGGAGCCACCCGTGAACGTCCGCCCCGCCACCGCCGCCGATGCAGCCGAACTCGCACGCATGCGAGCCGCGTTGCTCCGCAAATCCACAGACGGCACCGCGTGGCAGGACCGCCTCCGCGACCACCTGCGTCACGGCCTCGCGGACGGCGCCCAGATGGCCGCCTTCGTCATCGACAACCCCGCCGGCGGCCTGGCCTCCGCCGCCCTCGGCACCACCCACCAGGCCCTCCCCAGCCCCCGCCACGACGGACTCACCGGCCACATCCACCTCGTCGTCACCGAGCCGGCCTTCCGACGCAACGGCTGGGGCCGCCTGGTCACCGTCGCCCTCGTCCACTGGCTCCGCCAACAGGGGTGCGCAGTGATTAACCTGCACACCACCGACGATGCCGAACCCCTGTACCGAAGCCTCGGCTTCACACCCAATACCCGAGCGATGTATTTCTCTTCCCCGTAAGGGAATCGGCGGCTACGGCCTCGGCCTACGAAATGACGCCGGACGCCACGGTCCTGGCCGCCTTCGTGTTCCTGCTGCTCTCCTGAACGAACTCCTAGTGTTGGATCTACGGGTAGATGGCAGCCCCGAGTTCGAGCGTTTGGGCGACGGCCGCAGAGGCGGCAGCGTTGGTGAGGGCGCCGAGGACGATGCGTTTGACGCCCCGCCAGCGCCTGCCGCCCTGCTCAAGGTCGTGGCCGTTTCGTTCGAGGGCGTCGACGTCGTCGGCGAAGTCCTGGGCGTCCAGGCCTTCGAGCCCGAGCTGGGGAGCGATCGCGCGCAGGCAGGCCACCAGATCGGTGAGAGCCTGCTGGTCCACGTTGTTGTTGGTCACGGTCAGCGTGTTGTTGTCGCCGGCCGACAGGTTGCTGTTGCTCACAGGCGGCCGTTCGCCGACCGTCACGACCGGCCGAACCATCTCGTCTTCGCGAGGCTCCGTCAGGACCTAGGCCACCGTCTCGCGGGCAATGACGAGCCGCTCCCACGCGGCCTTCGCCTCCCACAGCCCGGCCTGAAGTGCCTCCACCCGCTGCCGGGCGACCCGCTCACGTTCCTCCAGCAGCCCCATCACCGACGGCACCCCATACCTCCACCAAAGAGTCGAAACGAAACCTCATCTCTGCCGCCGAAGCGCTGGTCCCATCCCTGACCAGCGGAAACGCGCCCATCACGCTCGGAAAGACACGGCTTCTGAGGCCGCCAGAGTCCCCACAAGTGGGTGGGACCGTTGCACCCGAGCGCGGCACGCATGGGGGCCGAAAGCCTCTGGCTGTGAAGCGCTCGCGTGAGATGATCCATGTCTCACGGCCCTGGGGGGGTTCGAAAATCCGTGGCGATCACCGTCGACGACATTGCACAGGCGGATGCGCTGGCGGGCGCCACGCAGTACCAGGTGTCCCCGTTCTTCGCGCGAACCCCCCAGGCTCAGAACGCGGCCTGCCCATGGCACCTGGTCGCACTGGCCCCGGAAGGATCTCAGGAACGGGCAGCGGTGGCCTGGATTGTCGCGAACGCCATCATGCGGCACCGCTCCGGTCGCTCGACAGCCTATGACCTGTGGCGATCCGCGGCCGTAACGGGCACGCCACTCGATCAGGCCGGGGCCTCACGGGTCTCGGTCTGCGTGAAGCCAGTATTCGGGTTGCCGACGAACCCATCCAACGCTGCGGACCATGTACCAGGGCACGTGGGTGAATGGCTCTGGTATCTATTCATGAGGGAAGAAGACTCGTCTGACCGGAAAGTAGCGTTCCTGGAACCACCAAGCTGGAGCGTAACCGAGGGCGGCGGCGACGGTTTTGTCGTGCATCGGCCAATCGGAGATCCAGACGCCTCGCTGCTGTTCCGCCTCTGGGAGATCAAGAAGTTCACCGGCACGGGATCCGTCAGCGGGACGATCACTGATGCTGCCTCCCAGCTCAAGGAGCGTGGCCTCGAGTACCTGGCTAAGCTCTGCAGCTCGCATGCGGACGAGCAGGGCGACGTCGGCCTGCTGATGTCCCAGCTTGTGGAGCTGTGGATCCAGGCCCACCCCAGCGGCGGCGCCGGCGTAAGCGTGTCCACCAACACCGCCTCATTGCCCAAGCGAAGCGCCTTCACCCAGGTATCCAACTATCTGCCAGATCTCCGGCACCCAGGACAGCTCCAAGGGTTGATCGTTGCAGTTCAGGACTTCGCGAAGTTCGCCGACCTGGTGAAGGAGTATCTGTGGAGCGCACTCTGAGCCTGCCTGTCCTGCAGTCTGCCCTGGGCCCGCTGCGCACTTCAACGCTGCCAAGTCCCGAGGAGCTGATGCGCCTCATCGCCGGTATAGAAGTCCGCGCGATGATGCACAGGCTCGAGGTTGACGAGGCGGTACTGCGCACTGCCTGGTACCTGCACGGCGTCACAGCGCTCCCGGAGGCTGCTGAGCTTTACAGCCCGGCGCGCCAGAGGCACGCTTTCGCGGTCAGCGCTCACATCTTCGACTTGGCGCTCGCTGATGAGGAGAGGCCGACCCCCGAGCGCCTGTCCTTGGCTTTCGGTGCGCAGATCGGCTACCGGCGCTGTAGCCAGGAACCCAACGCCACAGCGGTCTGGCGTCGGGTAGCCGAGTTGTGTCACGGGCCGGATCCGTTGAGCCTGGACCTGGAAGAGAGGCCGCTGGCGGCTTTGGATGCCATCGAGACGCTTTCCCTCGAGGCCGGAGTTGCGTTCCTCGGTTTTGACACCGGACGGCTGTGGGATCTGTTGCGGCACTGGCGCCGCCAACTGGGCGAGCTGCAAGGTCTTCTCGGTCTAGACCATCTGCAAAGTACGTTGTTCGGGCCGACCCAGGACGTGGTGAACGCAGTTGCGGACCTGACAAACTACCTCGTTTTCGGTGCGCGTGATCGCCTTCGGCGGGCCGAGGACGCTCTTGAGCGAGTGGTGAGCGGCCGCAGTGGGAGAGGCGACATCAATGCCCAGTGGGTGGCAGCCCACCTTCTTCGGTTGCTGGGCGATCTCCGTGCGGGCAGCCTGCACGAGTTGCTGCCACCCGATGGCCGACAGGCGGTCGCCCAAGCCTTCACCCTGACGTCGCCGCCAGTGTTGACCTTGTGGCAGCCCCAGCGAGAGCTCCTCAGCCGGGGCGCAGCCAATCCGCTGGACCCAGCAACGGGCAGGCTTCTGGTGAGCGTCCCCACCAGCGCTGGCAAGAGCCTGATTTCTCAACTGATCATGTGCTCGCATCTGGCCTCCGTACCTGGGCGCGCCATCTACGTATCGCCGCTGCGAAGCCTGGCGCGGGAGATGCGGCGTTCCCTGCGTGAACGGTTGCGAGTCCTGGATCGAGAGATGGATGCAGACATTCCGGACTTCCCTAGCTCGTGGCATCTCCCTGGTGAGGATGATGAATCCGCAGACGTAGAGGTCATCACTCCCGAGCGGCTCATGCACGCCTTGCGGAACGATCCGGAGCAGGCACTGCAGGACGTGACCCTGATTGTGGTGGACGAGGCCCATCACATGGCCCAAGGGAGGCGCGGTTTCCTTCTGGAAGGGCTGCTGGCGTTCTGCCAGACCTATCCTGATGCTCCCCGCCTTGTCCTTCTCTCGGCAGCTGTCGGCAACGGCGCCGCGCTGGCCTCCTGGCTCTCCCCCGGGGCTCCCGAGGTGCTGTTTACCTCCGCGTGGCGCGGACCGCGGCGTCTGCACGGTCTGCTGTCCACCACGGCATCCTGGGAAGAGAAAGTCACCACGCGGCGGCGGTCGGCAGGCTGGCCATGGCAGACCACCGTCCCTTTGTCGGTTGACATCAGCTTGCGCCCCGCAGAGTCGATGACTCCTATTCAACTGTCGACTACCCGAGTTGGTGAGCTCGTCCTCAAACATCGTGAAGAGACGAGCCTGAGGGAATGTGAGAAGGACAAGAACAAGAGCACGGCCGCGTACAAGATGTTCGCTGCAGCAGCGACCCTGCTACTGCCTGCAGGCGCCATGCTCGTGGTCGCCGGCACCCGAGACAGGGCTCAGTCCACGGCGCTGGCGATGGCAGAGCACCTACCCGAGTACGGGCCGGCCGTGGAGCTAGCCCAGCTCTTCGCCGAGCAGTTGGGTGAGGAGCATCCCCTCATCGGCTGTACTCGCCGTGGAGTGGCCTTCCACCACGCAGCGCTCCCCGATGACGTTCTGGAAGCGGTCGAGGACGGCCTTCGCGGCGGGCGACTCCTGGCTGTGGCCAGCACGAGCACGCTGACCGACGGCGTCAACCTTCCAGTCCGTACTGTATTGATCACAGCTGACCTGGACCACGATCAAGCCTCCGATCGCGCCACCGGATCCCCGGGACTTGATGCGGCACGGCTACTCAACGCCGTCGGTCGGGCCGGTCGGGCCGGCCAGGAGAGCGAGGGGTGGATCCTGCTCGCGCTCAGCCGCGAAATTGATGCCGAGGATTACGACCTGTTCTCCCCCAGCAACGAGCAGCTGCAAGTCCGCTCCGCCCTGGCCGATCACACCGCGCTGGAGGCATTGGCGGCTGCTGAGTCGGCAATCGCCACAAGCGCGGATGGCGTCCTGGCGGTAGCGCAGGGTATGGCCGCCGACTTCATTAGCTTCGTGTGGTTCGTGCTCGATGCTCACGCGCACCTCGAAGCTGGCATGCCTAATCCACTCGGTGTAGTCGATCGCCTGCTGGCCATGCAGCAGCTCCCCGAACCGGCACGGGAACGCTGGCGCGCCCTTGCGCAGATCACCAGGACCCGCTATAATGCGGCAAACCCGGCCACCCGACGGCGATGGACCAGCACCGGAACAAGCCTGCTCAGCGCCCGCACACTCGATGATCTCGCCCGCCGGGTCGCACGACGCGTGCTGGTCATCGAGGCGGACGTGGACGACTTCGACCTATGGTCTCGGATCGAACCCGAGGAACTGTCGCTGGCGAAGACGCTTCGGATCCTCGAGGAAGAGCGGGTCTACGAAGTCCTCCTGCAGCTGCCCGAGCGGGAACGGGCCTGGCAGTTCCACGACCGTCGCAGGGGCAAGAACCGTCAGGCGGTCAACGTCGACATCGTTGCTGCCATCCGCGCCTGGATCGCAGGCACATCCATCCCCGCCATGGCCCGGCAGTGGCTTCCGAACGCAGACATCGACTGGGCGCTAGAGCAGGCCGTCTCCAACATCAGCGTCACCTTTGAGCACTACCTGTCCTGGACACTCGGCGCCCTCATCAACATGGTCAACGAGCAGCTGACTAGCGAGTTCGCCCCTGTGCGCCTGCGCACAACCACTGCCTGGTGCGTCCGCTACGGAGTCGACACTGATCAGGCACTGAACCTGCTCGTCCACGGCATTCGCTCCCGCACTCTCGCCTACCGAATCGGCCGCCAGGCCGACGCCGAGAACGTTCCTCTCACCAGTCTCACCACCTGGCTGGCTGCCCAGCACCTCCCCGGATGGCAGGACCGCTACGGGCCAACTGCCCTGGAGACCGATGACCTCCTCGAGTACGTCCGCAAGCGCCGCCGCAGCCTGCTACGCGCGCTCCTGGCCGGGCGAAATGCCGAGTTGACAGTCGAGACCTATCCGGCCGGAGGCGCGACGCAGACCAGCGTCAACCTGATGTGGACCGACACGAAGCCAGCCAGCGAAATCCTTGTCACGGACCAATACAGCGTCCGCGGTCGCATCGCCGCTCACGACCACAGCGACATTGCTGCTGTTCTTCGCAGCGGTCTTGTGATCGATGCGTCCTTGAACGGAAGCATCCTGTTGCTGCGCCACTCAGCGGCAGAACAGTAGGCCAGCGGTTGTTCCGTGATGAGCTGATGAGCCTTCAGGGTGTGCGCCCGGTGCCCGGTGGTGGGCAGCGGTGGCAGTGGGTGCAAACGCTGGTTCCGCGTGCCTGTCAAGGCCAAGCAGAGCGACGCTCTGAGTCCTCGCCACCGGTGCGTAGTTGAGGCCGTTGAAGTCGGAGCGCCAGGGCAGGGTGATCTGGGCGCCGGGGTTGATCGAGGCGTGGATCATGGTGATCGGGGTGTGGGTGGTGCCGGGGCCCTGGTGGCCGTCCAGCTCGCCGGCGGTGACGCGCAGCAGCGTGCCGCCGTCTTCGGTGCTGAGCAGCTTGACGCTGCTGCCGCGGATGTCCCGGTACTGGGGGTGATCATCTTGTCGGAGGCGGGCAGGTTAACCCACAGCTGGAGGCCGTCGGACCTCACCAGCGACTTGGGCAGGGTTTTTATGTGCAGCAGGCCGGAGCCTGCGGTCATCCACTGGGTGTCGCCGTCGGTGATGGTGCCGCCGCCCTGCGAGTCGTGGTGGATGAAGGTCCGGGTGGTCGACACAGCAAGCGCGAAGGCAGGGATGGTGTCCTTGGAGGAGGCGCGGTAGGGGCCAAGATGAGAGGCTCCCTGTGATCGCAGCATCTGAAGCCGTCGGATGTATGGCCAGCATGCGCCCCAGCGGTGCTGAGTCGCGAGACATCGAACGTAGACCGTGCGAGGCTGGGAACCATGAAGGTGCTTGGCTTCGTGCTCAACGTGCTCTGGCTGCTCTTCTGTGGCATCTGGATGGCCATCGGATATGTGATCGCCGGAATCATCTGCTGTGTCCTTATCATCACCATTCCATTTGGCGTTGCGGCCTTTCGGATCGCCGGGTACGTGCTGTGGCCGTTCGGGCGGACGACCGTGGAGAAACCGGATGCCGGGGCGCCGTCCTTCGTCGGGAACGTGATCTGGTTCATCTTCGCTGGGTGGTGGCTGGCGCTGGCCCACATCGCGACCAGCATCCCGCTGTTCCTGTCGATCATCGGCATCCCGTTCGGCTGGGCGAACCTGAAGATGATCCCGATCTCCCTCATGCCGCTGGGCCGTGAGGTCGTCTCCACCGATGAGAAGTTCGGCGGGCGCTGAGCCCAAGATCCTGGCAGGGGTGAGTCCAGCACCAGGATCTTGGTGCCGATCTAACGGCCACGGCGGTTGCGCATCGCCAAGTCCGCCCCCGAATCATCCGGCTCGCCGCCGGACCTGGCATCCCGCGGGGGCGCTGGCCGCCGGATGCCGGGCCGTCCATATGGACTCGCAGTACCGCCGGGAACGACGCCGCGTCGCCTCGACCGACGGCCGCCTCGGCTCCCTGACCTGCTGGTCTCCCTCGCGGTCCCCAGAGATGGCGGCCGTGGCCTCAACGTGCCCGGCACGCCAGCAGGCCCTTCGTGGCGCGTACAGCGACTCTCAGCCGGCGCTCGCGGAGAACTCCCCGATAGTTGCTGGCGGTGTGTGGCACTGTCACAGCGCGGGCAGGCGAGGTGCGCGCGCCAGCCTGCTGGCGGCCGAGTCGATGTGGCAGTGGTGGGCCCAGTCCGCGGCATGTATGGGGAGCACGATTCTCAAGCCAAATTATCGAACATGAGAGCGAATCGCCTTGGGATGCCCTACGATCGGGGCTGTCCGCGACGGTCTGCGGGCTGGTCGATTTCGGCCGTTGTGGCGTTGCTCATGGCCACACTAGGGTCATTGCTGCACTCTGGACCCGGCAGAAGCCATGGCGGCCTAGCCTCGCGGTGAGTTGCTGCTCAAGCGTCCGTGTCTTCACGGACGCTTGTCCGTTGTGCCCTGTGTTGCCTGCCTCGGCGCGGGCAAGAGATGCAAGAGGGTACTGAAGGAAGGTTTTGAGTTGTGCCCGCAGGCCGTCGCTTAGTCGGCTCGCGGAGTTGGGTTACCTGGGGTCAGAATTTCGGAATAGGGCATGGTGGAGTCATGGCGGTTGCGGACGCTGCAGCGCGGGAATCCATCGATGCGCTCTCCAGGTCGGCACCGGTCGGAACGCTGGTTCCCAGGAACGCCGAGGTAGGGCTCGCAGAGGCGTTCGGCGTTCACGCCGTCCTCGCCTACAGGTTCGACATCGACGAGTGCAGCCGACGTGATCTGGCCGGAACACCCCCGCTGACCCGGCCGGATCTACTGGAGCTCCTGATGGGACTCCCCGTCGGCGAGAGCGTTCCGGTCGGTTCCTTGAGTCAGTCGGAGCGGCGAGCACTCAGGTCAGCACCGAAAGGCGTGCTCACCCGCAAGAACAAGACGGTCACCAGGCATGCGGTCCAGCCGCTGCAGATTGACCTCGCCCTGGTGCCAGGGCGAGGTTGGGAGACTGCGATGGAGAAAGCGGAGTCCTTCACACCGTTCTGCGCCCGAGCTGTTCTCGTCGATCGCCCGCTCCGCCGCAGGCAGGACGCAATGATGCAGGCTGACTTCTATGGCATCGGCCTGCTGACCATCACCGGCGACGAGCTGGACGTGCTCGTGCCGCCGCGTCCTTTCGTGAGGTACCGGCACACTGTCGCCAGCTGGCGTTTTCTGGAGAACATGTACGGCCAACTGGCGACAACCCGCCAGTAACCTCCGCGCGCAGCTCAGCTCACCGGGAGTGTGGCCCAGGCACACAGCGGCAGAGGCGGCTGGAAGCCCTTCTTCGTCGAAAGGCCGAGCCGCTGGTTCTCGAGCGCGTAGTTGTCGATGGCAGCGGCGCACTTGTCACGCCACCATGTCTTCCGCTGCAGGCCCGGCGTAGTGCTCGCCATCTCCTCGACCCAGGCAGACCAGGTCAGTACGTTGTGGTCTCCCGCTTCGATACGAGTATCACGGTCGGTTCCGAGGAACCGGTCGATCCCGCGACCGTCGCAGACGGCACAGTAGCAGGGCGGTGCGTCGGCATTGGCGTACCGGTTGGACAGGGCCTCGGCGCCGCTGAAGCGCATGAGCTCCGGCATCAGCACGCTCGGGTAGTTGGGACCAGGCTTGTTTACCGCAGGCTTCTCGCCCGGCGCCACCGAGTGACGCACGGTGCTGGAGATACCGATCCCGGCACAGAGTGCCCCGTGGACCATTGCTTCGAGGCCGGCCAGGTCCGTCCTCAGCAGCATCATGTTCTCGACCTCGGAGACCACCCGGCGCAGGTTTCCCGGTAGCTCCTTGGACTGCTTGAGCGGGTCGAACTGGGCAATCATCACCAGGGCCTTCGGCTGGCTGATGCGCGCGCACGCGGCGATCAACTGGTCGACCCGGTCATCGCGCAGCCAGGTGACGTCGATGGGCAGGCTCACGACGGTGTCGGCACGTTCGATGAGCGATGCCTCACGGATCACCGCCTTCAACGCCTTCGAGTCCCCCGGGGCGATGTACCCGGTGGGTGTGATGGCTGCACTGGCTCCGCGTGCCTTCTGGAAGCCGAGCGACAGGTCGACGGAGGGGAACAATTCGTCGCTGGGCAGAAGGAAGGGCTGTTCGGCGGTGGCCGTGTACGTCTTGTAGGGGGCGCTGTCGATCAGCATGGCCCCGGTGAAAGCGGCCTCGGTCCGGAGCCTGAGCGCGCGGTCGTCGGCGGTGTTGCCGGTCATCACCACACCCCCGCGCTCGTTGTCCACCGCGCCACGCTGATGGGGGATGAAGCGGGACTCTTCGTGCAGAAGTACCCGCCCGCTCAGGACCGAAGTGGCGGGGACGGTGGCGTCGAGAACCTGAAGGGCGGGCGAGCGGAAAGAACGAGGGTTGCTCAAGGGGGTCACCTCACAGGCGGGCCGGAGTCGCAACGGCCCCGGGCGAAGAAGAAGCGCACAAGTAGATCTCGTGGAACTCCTCGCGACCCAGGCCGGCCAGGTGGGCCGTCTGGGTCAGGTCGAGGTGGTGCTGTTGCCCGAGTCGGGTCACGACCTGGGCGATGTGGTGCGGGGTTTCGCGCGGGACGGTGACCGGCTCGGAGGTGCGGTAGCCGAGCGCGGACATCTCGATCATGAGGTTGCGGTACTGCCACTCACTGATGACGCCCAACGAGAGCGCTCGCCTGATCAGCGCTGCCATCGACACGCCCCACCGGGCCTTGAGGGCCCGAAGCTTCGGCAGGTCGATACTGGGCTTGAGCTCGGTAAGGATCTTGTGGTGCGGCATGAGGAACTCCGCCGCGAAGCGGTCGGCCTGCTGTTCCTGGAGGCGGCCGTCGCCGGGCTCGGGGTGCATGACGACGTGACCGAGTTCGTGCGCCAGGCTGAAGCGGAAGCGGTCACCCGGTGCTGTCGAGTTGAGCAGGAACAGCGGTGGGGCTTGGTCCGCCCACTGGCTTACGGCATCGAGTTCCGCAGTGTCCAGGTCCCGGATCACCACGGCACCGCCGGCGGCTTCGATGACGGCGACAAGATTACCGATCGGGCCGGGCTCGAGTCCCCACTCCTCGCGCAGTGTGGTGGCGGCGTCCTCGGGGGTATCCAGGTCGTCGACCTCGATGTATCGGAATTGGTGCTCCGCGCTTTTGCCGAGTGGTGCTGTGAGTGACTCGACCTGCAGACTGGTCAGGGCCAGTGTCGCGTGCACGCGACGCAAGCTGTTGGCGCCCATGGAGGCCCGTTTGCGGTGGTGGACCAGGCCTACGCCTACCCCGTGGATGTCAGTGGTGCGGCATAGCATCTCTGCGGTAAGGCCCAAAGCCTTGGCGAACAGGTCGAGGCGATCGTCCTTGACCTGAAGGCGGCCGGCCTCGGCCCGGCTGACGTATCCCTGGGAGACCTTGGTGCCGTCGATCCGTGACATCTCGTCAGCCAAGTCGGTCTGAGTCATGCCGCGGTACTCGCGAGCGAGCGAGAGCATGGCGGGTTCCGCGATGAGCACCTCGCCGATCGTTTCCATCTCCACCTCCCGCCAAGCCCAGAGCCAATCCCTGTGCGCAGCATACCCTAGCTGATTCCTCGGTCTATATCGCCAAAATATTCCAAGGATCAGTCCTTGTGGGGCGCGCAGGCGCGGCGCGGAGTCCGGCCTCGTGAACTGCTGCGTTCAGGCTGGCGGATCCATCTCGCCCAGGGGCTGGCAGGGCGGCGCGGAGCTGTCCGACGGTGGCTGGCAACGGGACGCCGTTGTCCGGGCCTTCTTCCCCACCCGCTGGCAGCCCGGCCTGTTGATCCTGGACGAGCCGGCCTCCGACCTCACCCCGCGTCCGGCCCCGGCCCCGGCCCGCAGCTCTTCGACCCCGAGCCGAGCAGTACAAGCTGGGCCCGGGCGACGTCATCTAGGGTCCCGGTGCGTATCGGGTCTCCGGCGGTCCTGGCCTCGTCCCGGAGAAGCTGGATGGGGGCGTCGTCGTCGGGCATCGATGACGTGATCTGCCTGAGGCCGCTCGGCCGCGAGGTCGTCTCGACCGACGAGACGTTCATTGGCGGCTGACCGGCCAGCTATGGCAGCGTCAGTCGGAACCGGAGCGGCGTACCTGCTCGATCCTGATCGCCGGACAACGATCCCGTTCGGCATCGCGTCGTTCCGCTTGGCCGGGTTCGTCATCTGGCCGTTCGGGCGGAAGGCCGTCGAGCGGCCGGACGCCGGGGCGCCGTCGTGCATCGGGAATGTGGTCTGGCTGGTCTTCGCGGGGTGGTGGCTGGCGCTGATGCACCTGATCACCAGCATTCCGCTGTTCATCTCGATCATCGGGATCCCCTTCGGGTGGGCGAACCTCAAGCTCATCCCGGTGTCGCTGATGCCGCTGGGGCGGGAGATCGTGTCGACGGACGAGCCTTGGGGCGCGCGGTAGGGGGAGACGGGAGGAAGGGCCGGCGGGGGTCTCCGCCGGCCCTTCGGTGGTTTCGGGCGGCCGGGGCCGGTCAGCGCGCCGCGGCGGTGACCGGCCGCGAGCGCAGCGCCCAGGCGGCGGCCGGGGCGGCGCAGGCCGCCGCGACCAGCAGCGCGCCGGCCGTCACCGCCGCGACCGGGCGCCACGGGAGGACGAGCGGCGCGGGCGTGTGGAGCACCGCCAGGGCCGCGCGCAGGGAGCCGAGCTGGACGGCCGCGACCGCGCAGCCGAGCACCGCGCCGACCGCCGTCACCAGCACCGATTCGGCGGTCACCAGGCGCACCACCTGGGCCCGGGTGGCGCCGGCCAGCCGGAGCAGGGCGAGCTCGCGGCGGCGGTCGGCGGTGGCCATGAGCAGTGTGTTGGCGAGCGCGATACCGGTGTAGACGAGGGCCAGGCCGAGGACGAGGGCCATCCGCAGCCACGCCGTCCGGGCGGGCGTCCCGGCGGCGAGCCACTCGGCGCGGGCGAGGACGGTGGCGCCGTACGGCAGCGCGGCGGTCCGGACGTCGGCCACGCGGGCGGCGGGCCCGAGGCGGACCTCGACGCGGTCGACCCGGGCACCCGGGGCGTTGGCGGCGGTCACGTACAGGCCGTTGTCGCCGACCCCGTCGCGCAGCACGGCGGCCACCCGCAGCGTCGTCCGGCTGCCGTCGGCGCGCACCACCGGGACCGGCTCGCCGACCGTCCGGTGCCCCCACTCGGCGGGCAGGACGAGCGAGCGGTCGTCGAGGCCGGCCGTCGACCCGGCCAGCAGCGGCAGCCGGGCGAGGGCGGCCAGGCCCGAAGGATCGGCGACGGCGCGGGCCTCGGAGCGGACCGTCACCCCGTCCGGCTCGACGAGGCCGAGGACGGTCGGGGCGGTGGGGGAGAGCGCGGCCACGCCCGGGACGGCGCGCAGCGCGGCGAGCAGCGGGCCGTCCCCGGCGCCGGGGGCCGGTACGACGACCAGGTCGGCGGCGGTCCGGGCGCTCGCCTCGGCGGCGCGGGCGGCGGCCACCGTGTCCAGCGCGCCCGCCAGCGAACCGGTCAGTGCCACCGACACCAGTACCGGCGCGGCGACCGCGCCCGTGCGGCGCAGCGCGGCGGCGGCGTTGGCGGGCACCAGCCGTCCCGCGTACCCGGTGAGTCGGCCGGGGAGGGCGCGTCCGAGCAGGCGGACCAGCGGCGGGGCGAGCAGCGGGGAGAGCAGGCCGGCCGCGGAGATCAGCCACATCGGCTGGGTGGTGTACGTCTTGCGGTGCAGGAGGTCGGCGGGATCGTCGGCGAGCGCGGTGCCGGCCAGGACGGCGGCGGTGAGCAGCAGGCCGAGGCCGGTGAGGAGCCGGCCGGCGGTCAGCACGCCGCTGTCGAGGTCGGCCGCGCGCAGGGCGTCCAGCGGCCCGACCCGTCCGGCCCGGCGAGCGGCCACGGCGACGCCGGCGAGCGCGACCAGCAGACCGGTGGCGAAGGCGGCCGGCAGCGGCCAGCCGGCGGGGACGAGGGCGAAGCCGGGCGGTGCCATGCCGACGCCGGACAGCCACCGGACGAGCGCGGGGGCGCCGAGCCGGCCGAGCACGCACCCGGTGGCGGAGGCGGCGGCGCCGAGCAGCAGCGCCTCGGCGAGCACGACGCGGCGGACCTGCGCGCGGGTGGCACCGGCGAGGCGCAGCAGGCCGAGCTCGCGGCGGCGCTGGGCGACGGCGTAGGAGTAGGTGGAGGCGACGACGAACGCCGAGACGAAGGCGCTCACCCCGCCCGCGGTGCCGAGCGCGGCGACCAGCGAGACCAGGTCCTCCCCGCCGGGCGCGCCCACGGCGGAGGCGAGGCCGAGCAGCATGGCAGCGGTCATCGCGACGCCGAGGGCGAGGGCGAGGAAGGCGCCGAGCAGTGAGGCCCGGCGGGCCTTCAGGGACGTGAGCGCGATCCGCAGCATTCTCATGCCGCCCAGCGAACCGCCGCGCGGCGGTGCGGCGCAGCAGGCCAGGGGCCACCTCGGAGGGTAGGGCAGGCACTACCGACGGGCCGCCGCCAGGGCTCTAGGGTGGGCGCACCGGGGGAGGGACACGATGGACGGAGTGCTGCGGCCGGGCTTCCTGCGCTCGGCGGCCCCGTGGCGGGCGGCCGGGTACCTGCTGGCGACCGGGCTGACCGGGCTGCTGCTCTGCGCCGGACTGCTGCTTTCCGTGACGGCCGCCGGGGTGCTGGCGGTGCTGCTGGTCGGGCTGCCGCTGCTGGCCGCGCTCGCCCTGGTCGGGCTGCCGGTCGCGGCCTGGGAGCGCCGGCTGGTCCGCTTCCTGGACGGCGGACGGGTCCCGGACCCGCACCGGGTCCCCGACCGCCCCGGCCTCGCGGCCTGGCTGCGGCTGCGCTACCGGGAGCGGGTGACCTGGCGCGAACTGGGCTTCACCGTGCTGGCCGCGTTCGTGCTCTGGCCGGTCGACCTGACGGTGGCCGGCTGCGCCCTCGTCGTCCCCGGCCACCTGCTGGCCGCCGTCCCGCTGCTCCTGCTGGACGGCGAGCAGGTCAACGTCCTCAAGCTCTGGCAGGTCCACTCGCCGTGGACGGCGGGCCTGTGCGGGCTGGCCGGCCTCGTCCTGCTGCCGCTGCTCGGCTACCCGCTGGCACTGGTGGCGGCCGCCCGGGCGGGGCTGGTCCGGCTGCTGCTCGGGCCCGGCCGGCAGGAGCGGCGGATCGGCGAACTCGTCCGTTCCCGGGCCCGGCTGGTGGATGCCTTCGAGGCGGAGCGGCGCCGGATCGAACGCGATCTGCACGACGGCGCCCAGCAGCGCCTGGTGGCGCTGCGGATGACGCTCGGCCTGGCCCGGCTGGACGCGCCGCCGGACGGCCCGCTGGCCGCCCGGCTCGCCGAGGCGCACCGGGAGGCGGGCGAGGTGCTGGCCGAACTGCGGGAGCTGATCAACGGCATCCACCCCCAGGTGCTCACCGACCGCGGCCTGCCGGAGGCCTGCGCGGACGCCGCCGACCGCTCGCCGGTCCCGGTCGCCACCCGCTTCGCGCTGCCGGTCCGGCTCCCGGCGCCGGTCGAGTCGGCCGGCTACTTCGCCGTCACCGAGGCCCTCGCCAACATCGCCAAGCACAGCGGCGCGAGCACGGCGAGCGTCGAAGGCCGCTACGCGGACGGGCGGCTGACCATCGAGGTGGCCGACGACGGCCGGGGCGGCGCCGACCCGGGGCGCGGCACCGGTCTGACCGGGCTGGCCGACCGGGTCGCGGTCGTCGACGGCACACTGGCGGTCAGCAGTCCGCCCGGCGGACCGACCCTGGTGCGGGTGGAGATCCCCTGCGCCCCGGCTGACGGAGGACCCGCCCGGTGAACCCGAGAACCGCCCCCGAGAACCTGAGGATCGTGCTCGCCGAGGACGGCGTGCTGCTGCGCGAGGGGCTGGTCGGCCTGCTGGCCCGGTTCGGGCACCGGGTGGTGGCCGCGGTCGGCGACGCCGGGGCGCTGCGCACGGCGGTCGGGGAGCACCGGCCGGACCTCGTCGTCACCGACGTCCGGATGCCGCCGGGCCAGACCGACGAGGGACTGCGCGCGGCCGTCGCCCTGCGCGAGCGGCGCCCCGGCCTGCCGGTCCTGGTGCTCAGCCAGTACGTGCAGCGCTCGTACGCGGCGGAGCTGCTGGACTCCGGCGACGGCTCCGGCGTCGGCTACCTGCTGAAGGACCGGATCGGCCAGATCGAGGAGTTCACGGCGGCGGTCGCCGAGGTGGCGGCCGGCGGCACGGTGGTCGACCCGGAGGTGGTCCGCCAGCTGCTGCGCCGCCGCCGGGACCCGCTGGAGCGGCTGACCCCGCGTGAGCGCGAGGTGCTGGCGCTGATGGCGCAGGGCCGGTCGAACGCGGCGATCTGCCGGGAGCTGGTGGTGTCGGAGGCGGCGGTGGGCAAGCACATCGGCAACATCCTGATGAAGCTGGACCTGCCCCCGGCGGAGGAGACGCACCGCCGGGTGCTGGCGGTGCTGGAGTTCCTCCGTGCCTGAGTCCTAGAGGGACTCCTGGACCGCCTCACGCAGCGCGGCGAACTCCGCCGCCAGCGCGTCCGGGGTGTAGTGGGCGTTGAGGCCGCTGGGGTTGGGCAGTACCCAGACCCCGGTGTCCCCGATGACCTGCTCCTGGCGCCCGACCGCAGCCGTCCGCCGGCCGAAGGCGGTGCGGTAGGCGCCGATGCCGAGCACCGCCAGCACCCGGGGGCGCAGCCGCAGTACCCGCTCGGTGAGCGCGGCGCCGCCCGCCCGCAGCTCGTCGGCGGTCAGCTCGTCGGCCTTGGCGGTGGTGCGCGGGGCGACGTTGGTGATGCCGAGGCCGAGGCCGAGCAGCTGCCGCTGCTCGTCCGGGCGGAACTGGCGGGGTGTGAAGCCGGAGCGGTGCAGGGCGGGCCAGAACCGGTTGCCGGGGCGGGCGAAGTGGTGGCCGGTGGCCCCGGACCAGAGCCCGGGGTTGATGCCGCAGAACAGGACGCGCAGACCGGGGGCGGTGACGTCCTCGATCGTGGTGTCGCGGGCGGCGAGCAGCTGCTCGGCGGTCGGCCTGGGCGCCGGGGTCGGCTTCTCGGTCACCGTTCCAGTGTGCCGGTGGACGCGGTGGCCCCCACGCCCGCCCCCGCCTCCACCGGGGCCGCCGCCGCCCGGCTCGCCGCCAGCGACCTGGCCCGGCGCCGCTCCCGCAGCCACCGCACGCCGTACACCGCCGCGGCCGCGTACGCCCAGCCGACGAAGACGTCCAGCAGGTAGTGCTCCGCCCCGTACACCAGGGCGAAGGTCATCGCGAGCGGGTAGGCGACCAGCAGCACCCGCACCCACCGGGCGGCCGTCGGCCAGAAGAAGAAGAGCAGCATCGCCGGGTACGCCGAGTGCAGCGAGGGCATCGCGGCGACGTCGTTGGCGAACTGGCTGCCGTTCTCGAACACCGACGCGGCGCGCGGCAGCCCGCTCTCGGTGAGCACGTCCGAGACCACCCGGGTCAGCGCCGGCAGGTGGCCCTCCTGGGAGGACAGCCACGGCGGCACCGCCGGGTAGAGGATGTACGTCGCGAAGCCGGCGAAGGTCAGCACCAGGTAGCAGGTGAGCAGGTGCCGGAAGCGGTCGTGGCGGCGGCGCCACAGCACCGCGAGGATCACGAAGACCGCGAAGAAGTGCGACATGTAGACGGTGACCGCCGCGTAGTCCCACCACTGCGGCGAGCCGGGCGTGTAGAGCCCGTGCTGGAGCCGGACGGTCATCGTCTCGCCGAAGCCGAGGACCTCGTCGAAGCGCTGCTGCGGCCACAGGTACGGGCCCCACGGGGTGTGCGCGCCGTAGCCGCGCAGCAGCGAGTACGTCCAGACGACGGCCATCACCGGCACCCAGTCGCGCAGCACCAGCAGGAAGCCGCGTGCGCCGTGCCCGCTGTGCACACCGGCGGCCACCAGGGCGCCCATCAGCCAGAGGAAGACCAGGTCATTGGTGTACGGCAGGCCGTAGGTGCGCAGGTACCACAGCAGCGCGGCGAGGTAGAGCGGCCACGCCAGCAGCCGGATCCGGGCCAGGGCGCCGGAGCGCGGGCCGGTCCGGGAGCCGGTCGCCGGGCGCAGCCGCCCGGCGCTCTCGGACGGGGTGGGCGGCGCCGGGCGGAGCATTCTGGTCATGCCGCTCGAAGCTAGCAAGGCAATCTTGGAGAACTCTCGGTGCGAACGGCGGTCCGTTCAGGAAGGGCTCAGAATTGCCCCGGCCGGCGCAGCGGAGTCGGCCCGCGGCTGGTCGGCGGGTGATTCAGGACACGATGCCCAGCTCGTGCGGGGTGTTGTTGAACCGCCGCCCGCCCTGTTCGGTGACCGTCACGATGTCCTCGATCCGCACCCCGAACCGGCCCGGCAGGTAGACGCCCGGCTCGATCGAGAAGCACATGCCCGGCACCAGCGGCCGCTCCTCGCCCTCGACCAGGTACGGCGGCTCGTGGGTGGTGATGCCGATGCCGTGGCCGGTGCGGTGGATGAAGTACTCGCCGTACCCGGCCTCGGTGATCACCCGGCGGGCGATCCGGTCGATCTCCTGGCAGCTCACCCCGGGGCGGACGGCCTCGAACGCGGTCTGCTGCGCCCGCCGGACCACCTCGTGGACCTTGCGCACCTCGTCCGGGACGTCGGCGCCGACGTGCACGGTGCGGGTGGTGTCGGAGCCGTAGCCGTCCTTCAGGCCGCCGAAGTCCAGCACGACGGTGTCGCCGGGCCCGATCACCCGGTCGCCGGCCTCGTGGTGCGGGTTGGCGCCGTTGGGGCCGGAGCCGACCACGGTGAAGTCGACCTGGCTGTGCCCGTACTTGATGAGCAGCGCGGCGAGGTCGGCGGCGACGTCGGTCTCCCGGCGGCCCGCGAAGACGACCTCCAGGATGCCCCGGTAGGCGGCGTCGGCGGCGCCGCCGGCCGCGGCGAGGCGCTCCAGCTCGTCCCCGTCCTTGACCGCGCGCAGCATCGGCAGGGTCTCGGTGAGCGAGGTCCAGCCGGTGCCGGGCAGCGCGGCCTGGAGGCCGAGCAGGTGCATCGCCCAGGCGTTGTCGGAGATCCCGTACCGGCCGCTCCGCTCGATCAGCGGGACGGCGGCGGCGTACGGGTCCTGGCCGTCGGTCCAGTCGAGCAGCCGGACGGCGGGCGCGCCGGGGGCCTTCTCGGCGTCGGGGCGCTCCAGGGCGGGGACGATCAGCGCGGGCTCGTGGCCGGCGGTGAGGACGAGTGCGGTGAGCCGTTCGGTGATCGCGGTCGGCTGGTAGCCGGTCAGGTACACGAGGTCGGGGCCGGGGGCGACGACCAGGCCGGACAGCCCGGCGTCCGTGGCGGCGGCGGTGGCCCGCCCCAGACGGGCGCGGTAGTCCTCGGCGGTGAACTCTCGGGGCATGCGGGCCTCCTGGTGGGGGAGCTCGGCGACGACTCGGGTCACCGGGTGCGCGTCGACTTCATCATGACCGGTGCGAGTCGGAGTAGTGCCGGAGGAACAGCGCCTCGACATGGGCCATGTGCTCGATCTCGCCGGGGTCGACGCTCTCGTTGGGCGCGTGGATGAGGCAGCGCGGCTCCTCGACGCCCATCAGGATGATCTCCGCCTCCGGGAACGTGGTGGCGAACACGGTGCAGAGCGGGATCGAGCCGCCCTGGCCGAGGAAGGACATCGGC
Organism: Kitasatospora sp. NPDC057500; assembly: GCF_042802195.1. Classification (NCBI taxonomy): domain Bacteria; kingdom Bacillati; phylum Actinomycetota; class Actinomycetes; order Kitasatosporales; family Streptomycetaceae; genus Kitasatospora; species Kitasatospora sp. NPDC057500. The sequence goes on from NZ_JBHVER010000059.1 coordinate 32,314, forward strand.
CGGCCGTAGACCTCCTGCACGGCCTTGTCGAGCGCCGCGTACGCGGGCCCGCCGGTGGCGGCGCGGAACGGCGAGCCGACGCTCTCCGGCGCCACCGCGACGCGCACGCCCCACGGCGCGGCGGCCTTCAGGTGGGCGGTGAGCGCGGCCTGCGCGGCGCGCGCGTCGGTGCCGGGCGGCACGCGCAGGCTGACCCGGGCCCGGGCGGTGGCCGGGACGGCGGCGGCGGAGCCGACCACCGGCGGGCAGTCGATGCCGAGCACGGTGACGGCGGGCCGGGCCCAGAGCCGGTCGGCGACGGTGCCGGAACCGGTCAGCCGGACGCCGTCCAGGACGCCCGCGTCGGCGCGGAACTGCTGCTCGTCGTAGCCGACGCCGTTCCAGGTGCCGTCGTTGTCGAGCCCGTCGATCCGGGTGCCGCCGTCCGCGTCGCGCAGCGAGTCGAGGATCCGGACCAGCGCGGCCAGCGCGTCCGGGGCCGGGCCGCCGAACATGCCGGAGTGCACGTCGCCCTTGAGTGCGGCGACGGTGACCACCACGTTGGTGACGCCGCGCAGCGAGGTGGTGGCGGTGGGGAGGCCGACGGCGGCGTTGCCGGTGTCGCAGATCAGCAGCGCGTCGGCGTGCAGCTCGCCGGCGTGCGGCGGGACGTAGGCCTCCAGGCCGCCGGTGCCCTGCTCCTCGGAGCCCTCGACGACCAGCTTGAGGCCGACCGGCAGGTCGTCGCCGAGCGCCCGCAGCGCGGTGAGGTGCATGACGATGTTGCCCTTGCAGTCGGCGGCGCCGCGCCCGTACCAGCGGCCGTCGCGCTCGGTGAGCGTGAACGGCGGGGAGGTCCAGGCGGCGTCGTCGAGCGGCGGCTGGACGTCGTAGTGGGCGTAGAGCAGCACGGTCGGCGCGCCGGGCGGGGGCGGGCGGTGGCCGATCACGGCGTGGCTGCCGTCCGGGGTCTCCTCCAGGTGGACGTCGCGCAGCCCGGCGTCGGAGAAGGCGGCGGCGACCCACTCGGCGGCCTGGCGGCACTTCTCCGGCGGGTACTGGCGCGGGTCGGCGACGGAGGGGATGGCGACCAGCTCGGCCAGGTCGGCCCTGGCGCGCGGCATCAGGGCGGCGATCCGGCGGGCGAGTTCGTCGGTCATGGTGACGGCTCCTCTGGGGGTGGTGGGCCGGTCAGCGGGGCGGGGTGCCGGTCAGCGGCGCGGGGGGACCGGGCCGGGGCGGGGGGACCGGGCCCGGTCGGGGCGTCAGTTGCGGACGGTGTCCTCGAGCTTGAGGTCGTCGATCCTGTCCTTGATGGCGGCGAGCTTGTCCGGGCAGTACACCGAGAGCACGATCGTCTCCGCCAGGACCACCTCGCGGTCGGAGAGCACCGGGCGCTGCCCGGGCCCGGCCGTTCCGGTGGACATGCCGTACTTCCACTGCGCCTGCTTGAGCGCGCCGGCCGGGTCCTCGCAGACGGCGCCGCCGTCCTCGCCCAGGGTGTGCACGATCTGGTCCTGCGACGGCACCGGGTAGCCGGCGGCGGCCAGTGCCGAGGAGAGCTGCTGGGCCTTGCGGTTGGCCTCGTTGGTCTCGTGCAGCTGCTCGTAGGTGAGCAGGCCGACCACCACCATGGCGACCAGCAGGACGATCGCGCCGAGGTAGACCCAGCGGTGCCGGGAGGCCATAGCACTGCGGGTCATGCCGCACCCCCGTCCTGCTCGGGGTCCTGTGCCGCAGCACGTTCGGCGGCCTCCTGGGCGGCCAGCTCGGCCCGCGCCTCGGGTGAGCGCCAGGCCGGCTTGCGCAGCCGCAGGAACAGGTAGGGGATCACCAGGCCCAGGATCGCCAGGCCGCCGCCGACGATCGCCAGGTAGGACCAGACCGAGCCGCTGCCGAACTGGGAGGAGGGCACGAACCCGATCGCCATCGCCGCCGCCGAGGCGACGAGGCCGGTCACGGCGATCGGCACCAGCGCCGGCGCCCGGTAGCCGCGCGGGTGGTCCGGCTGGAGGCGGCGCAGCCGGATCGCGGCGGCGAACATCAGCAGGTAGACGATCAGGTACACCTGCGTGGTGATCACCGAGAAGATCCAGTAGGCGCTGGAGACGTTCGGGATCAGGGCGTACGCGAGGGCGATGACCGTGGTGACCACGCCCTGGGTGACCAGCAGGTTCTGCTGGATGCCCTCCTTGTTGAGCCTCTGCAGGAACGGCGGGAGGTAGCCCTCCTGGCGGGAGATCATCAGCAGGCCCTTGGACGGCCCGGCGAGCCAGGTGAGCATGCCGCCGAGCGAGGCGGCGACCAGCGCCACCGCGATCACCGGGGTGAGCCAGCCGATGTGGAAGTACTGGAAGAAGGCGTCGAAGGCCTGCATCACGCCGGCCGTCAGGCTCAGCTCGCTGGAGGGCACCACCCAGCTGATCGCCAGCGCGGGCAGGATGAAGATCGCCAGCACCATGCCGGAGGCGGTGAACATCGTGCGCGGGAACTCCCGGGCGGGGTCGCGCAGCGAGGAGACGTGCACCGCGTTCATCTCCATGCCGGAGTAGCTGAGGAAGTTGTTGACGATCAGCACCAGGCTGGCCAGACCGGTCCACTCCGGGAACAGGTGCGCGGCGTCCATCGGGGCGGCGGAGTCGTTGCCCTGGCCGAGGAAGACGGCGCCGAGCACGACCAGCAGCGTGCCGGGGATCAGCGTGCCGATGACCAGGCCCGCCGAGGAGAGGCCCGCCACCGCCTGGGTGCCCCGGGAGGAGACCCAGACGCCGGTCCAGTACAGCACCATGATCACGAGGGCGGTGTACGGGCCGTTGTTCGCCAGCGCGGGGTCGACCACGTAGGCGATGGTGGAGGCGACGTACGCGAGCAGGGACGGGTAGTAGAAGATCGTCATCGCGAACTGGCACCAGACGGCCAGGAAGCCCAGCGGCTTCGACAGGCCCTCCGAGACCCAGCGGTAGACGCCGCCCTCCCAGCCGGACGCCAGCTCGGCGGAGACCAGCGCGGTCGGCAGCAGGAAGACGACGGCCGGGAGCAGGTAGAGGAACACGCAGGCGAGGCCGTAGACCGCCATGGTGGGGGCGGAACGCAGGCTGGCCACCGAGGCGGTGGTCATGAAGGCGAGGGTCAGCCAGGACATCCGGGGTGCGTCCACCAGCCTGGTGGCCGCCGCGCCGCCGCGTCCGGCGCTGCTCCGGACGCCTCCCCCGGGACTGTTCTCGCCTTCGCCAGGACTGCCCTGGCCGGACGACGGTAGGTCCATCGAGCTCATGCGCGTCCTCCTGGGGTGGCCCGCCGGCGCTGGGCCGTACCCGGTCAGTTCACCCGGTTGGCGATGGGGCCGCATGCGGCGTGCACCCGCACGGGTGAGCGAACGTCAGGAGGACGGGGCGGACACCGCCGGTGCCGCCTGCCCGGGCCAGCCGGCGCGGCGCAGCGTCCGGCCGGCCGTCGCCGGCACCAGGGCCGCCGCGAGCAGCGCCGCCACCGTGCCGAGCGCCGCCGCGGGGGAGAGGTGGTCGAGCAGCAGCCCGCTGCCGACCGTCCCGGCGGGCATGCCGATCGTGAACGTCGTCAGCGTCGCGGAGATCACCCGCCCGCGCAGCGCGTCCGAGACCCGGCTGAACACCAGGAGGTCGATCATCACCCGCAGCGTCGGGATCCCCAGGCCCAGCGCGAACAGCGCCGCGAAGACGGTGGGGGCCCCGCCGGGCAGCAGCGGCGCGAACAGCACCGGGACGGTCAGCCAGGACACCGCGAGCAGCAGCACCCCGGGCCCGGCCAGCCGGTGCAGCCGGCCCACCAGCAGCGATCCGGCCAGCGCCCCCACGGCCTCGCCGGCCAGCGCCAGGCCGATGCCGACGTCGGACGTGCCCTGGCCGCGCAGCAGGACCATCACCGGCAGCAGCATCGCGGCGCCCGCGACGTTGATGAGCAGGACGACGGCGACGATCGGGCGGAGCAGGGCGTTGCGGGCCAGGTAGCGGTACCCGGCGAGGGCGCCGTCGTCCGCGCCGCTGTCCGTGCCGTCGTTCGCGCCGCTGTCCGTGCTGCCGGCTGCGTCGCCGTCCGTGCCGCCGTCCGTGCCGCCGGTGCTCCGGTGGGAGCCCGGATCCGGCCGGCCGGGGAACCGGACCAGCACCGCGGCGGTGATGGTGATCAGCGAGGCGACCGCGGTGCCGATGAACGGCGCCGCCCGGCCGAGCCCGAACAGCGCGCCCGCCAGCGGCGGCCCGACCAGGCCGGCCCCGCTCACCCGCGCCTCGTCCTGCGCCAGCGCCTGCCGCAGCTGCTCCGGCGGGACCACCGAGCGCACCGCGATCAGCCGGATCGGGCCGGTGTAGGCGATGGTCGCGCCGATCACCACCGCCACCAGCAGGGTGTGGGCGACGGTCAGCCGGTCCAGCGCCATGGCGAGCGGGACGCTGGCGCAGGCGACCAGCCGGACGGAGTCGCCGACGATCAGCAGCAGGCGGCGGTCGTGGCGGTCGGCGGCCGCGCCGCCGTGGACGCCGAAGAGCAGGGCGGCGCCGATCTGCAGCGCCCCGAACGCCCCGGCGAGGGTCGAGGAGCCGGTGAGCGCGAGCAGCAGCAGCGGGTACGCGGTGTCGGCGACCTGCAGGCCGAGGGTGGCGCCGGCCTGGCCGGCCCAGAGCGCCTGGAAGCGCCAGTTGCGCCGGAGCGGGACGGGCGGCTCGGGCAGCCTGCTCCTGGTGGTTGTGTCCGTCCGCATCCTGGTGTCTCCCCCTCGGGCAACTTTCACGGTGGCGTCATCATTCACGCATTCGTGAATGATGACGGTGCCGTGACCGATCGCGCAAGGGTGAACGCTTGATTGCCCGGGTCGGCGGCCATCTGCGAGGGTGGGCCCGTGGTCGAGAACACCGGGAATGCCGGGAACACCGGGAACGCCGACAGCGTCGAGAGCGCCGGGAACGCCGACAGTGCCGACGGCGGACCGGCGGCCCCCGCCTCCGCCGTCCTCAAGGAGCGCCGGGTGGCGGACGCCGCCACCCTCAAGGCCCTGGCCGACCCGCTGCGCCTGGCGATCCTCGACGTCCTGATGGACGCCTCCGCCTCCGGGCCGCTCACCGCCAAGGAGATCGCCGCCGCCCTCGACGAGCCGCAGACCAAGCTCTACCGCCACATCAAGCAGCTGGAGAAGGCCGGGCTGGTCCGCGTCGCCGAAACCCGGCTGGTCTCCGGCATCGTCGAGAGCCGCTACGCCCCTGCCCAGGCCTCGCTCCGGCTCGCCCCCGAGATCTTCGCGCCCGGCTCGCCCACCCGGGGGGACGCCTACGACGCCATGCTCGCCGCGATGGACCGCGTGCGCGCCGAGTTCCGCGCCCGCGCGGTGGCCGACCGCATCGACTTCACCACCTCGCGGGACACCGTGCCGACCGGCCTGCCCGGCATGTTCTCGCACTTCACGTACCGGCTCACCCCGGCGCGCATGCTCCGGCTGCGCGGCCAACTCGACGAGATCTTCAACGAGTTGAACGCCGAGGGGGAGAGCGACGCCGAGGACGCGGTGGAGGCGACCCTGTTCACCCTGCTGTACGGCGTCCGCCCCGGGCCGGCGGCCGACTCTCGGACTGATAGCCGACCGGGCACGGAATCGTAAACGACGGGCGGACTGCCGGTGTCATGGTTCACGATGACTGAATGTCATACGAACTTCAGGCGCTGATCGGCCCGGCGGAACTGGTCGCGGTGGCGGCCGCCGAGGTTTCCGCGGCCCGCCTGCGACCGCTCGCCCAGGGCCTGGCGCTGATCCCGGCCACCCCCGAGTTCCTGGCGGCCCTCCGGTTCGGCGACGGGGAGCCGGCGATCCCGGCCGCCCCGGGCGCCACCGGCTTCGGCTGGTTCTCCGACGGCCTCGAACGCCGGCTCGCCGCCTGGTCCAAGGCCGGGCCGATCGCCTGCGTGGAGGCCGACTACTTCGGCGGCACCGGCACCCAGCGCGCCGCCCTCTGGGCCGACGGCCGACTCGCCCTCGGCCCGCTCACCAGCGCCGAGCTCGAACCCTTCCCACCCGAGGGCAGCCCGATCTCCCGCGTCCTGCGCCGCCTCGGCGTCCGCCTCCCGGCCGGCACCGACGCCCGCGACGAGTTCGACGCCGCCGGCCTCGACGCCCACCGCACCACCACCTCCTGGGCGTCCACCCCCTGACACCCCCTCGCGAAACGGCGGCGGCCCCGGTCGGGAGCCCCCTCCAGGAC
>NZ_JBHVER010000060.1:0-14899 GCF_042802195.1 Kitasatospora sp. NPDC057500
TAATCGGGCGACGCCCGCACACCCCCCCCCGGACCGCGATACTCTCCCCCCCCCGCGTCGCTCGGGGTGGCGGGTGGGCCACCGGGTGCGACGCGCAGCGGTCCGCTCAGAGCCGTCGCAGCAGCATTCCCGGCTGCTCGACGCAGTCCGCGACGAACCGCAGGAACCCGCCCGCGGTGCCGCCGTCGCAGACCCGGTGGTCGAAGGTGAACGACAGCTGGGTGACCTCGCGCACCGCCAACTCCCCCCGGTGGACCCAGGGTTTGGCGACGATCCGGCCGACCCCGAGCATCGCCGCCTCCGGGTGGTTGAGGATCGGGGTGGAGCCGTCCACCCCGAACACCCCGTAGTTGTTCAGGGTGAAGGTGCCGCCGGTCAGCTCGGCCGGGACGATCGACCCGGTCCGCGCCGCCTCCGTCAACCTGCCCAGCTCCACGGCGAGTTGCTCGGTGGTGCGGCGCTGCGCGTCACGCACCACCGGGACGACGAGGCCGCGCTCGCCCTGGGCCGCGAAGCCCAGGTGCACCGCCGGGTGCCGCAGGATGCCAGAACCGTCCTCGGTCACACTGGAGTTCAGCTCGGGGAAGCGCTCCAGGGCGACGGTGCAGATCCTGGCCAGCAGCGCCAGCACGCTCACCTTCGGTCCCTGAGCGGCATTCAGCTGCCGCCGCAGGGCCATCAGTTCGGTGGCGTCGGCGTCCACCCAGCAGGTCGCGGCGGGGATCTCCCGGTGGCTGCGGCCGAGCTTCTCGGCCACCGCCCTGCGCAGCCCGCGCAGCGGGACGACCTCCCCGGCGACGGGCACCGACGAGACCGGCGCCGCGACCGGAGCGGAGACCTGCGCCGCGACCGCGCGTTCGACGTCCGCCCGCACGATCAGCCCGTCCGGCCCGCTGCCGGTGACCGACGCCAGGTCGACCCCCTGCTCCCTGGCCAGCCGTCGCACCAGCGGCGAGATCACCGGCGGGACGGCCCGGGCAACCGGCGCCGCCCTGGCCACCGGAGCCGCCGCCCCGGCCGAGGTCCCGGCGCCGACCCGGCGCCGCCGTCCGCTCCGCCCCGGTTCGGCGACCCCGTACCCGACCAGCGGCCGCTCCACCTCCGCCGCCCGCACGGCCGACGCCGCCACCGCCGCCACGGCAGCGAGCGGCTTCCCGCCCTCGCCCGGCGCCACCGCGACCGTCACCAGCGGCGCGCCGACCGCGACCTCCTGGCCCACCTCGCCGAACAGCGCGGTCACCACCCCGCCGTACGGACAGGGCACCTCGACCACCGCCTTGGCGGTCTCCACCTCCACCACCGGCTGGTCGACCGCGATCACCTCGCCGACCTCGACCAGCCAGCGCACCACCTCCGCCCCGGTGAGCCCCTCACCGAGGTCGGGCAGGGTGAACTCGCGCACGACGGGCATCATCCTCAGTCCTCCCACTGCAGCCGGGCGACCGCGTCCAGGATCCGGTCCACCCCGGGCAGGTGGTGGTGCTCCAGCATCGGCGGCGGGTACGGGACGTCGAAGCCGGTGACCCGCAGCACGGGCGCGGCCAGGTGGTGGAAGCAGCGCTCGGTGACCCGGGCGGCGACCTCCGCGCCGGTGCCGCCGAAGCCGCCGGCCTCGTGCACCACCACGGCCCGGCCGAGCGAGCGCACCACCCGGCAGACCGTCTCGTCGTCGAACGGCACCAGGGTGCGCAGGTCCAGCACCGCCAGGTCCCACCCCTCGGCCTTCGCCACCTCGGCCGCCTCCAGGCAGACCGGCAGCGAGGGGCCGTAGGTGATCAGCACGGCGGAGGTGCCGGTGCGCCGCAGCACCGCCCGTCCGACCGGCTCGACCGGGGCGGCCGGGTCGAACTCCGCCTTGCCCCAGTACATCCGTTTGGGCTCCAGGAAGACCACCGGGTCGTCCGAGGCGATCGAGGCCCGCAGCAGCCCGTAGGCGTCGGCCACCGTGGCGGGGGTGACCACGTGCAGGCCCGGGGTGGCGGCGTAGTACGCCTCGGAGGCGTCGCTGTGGTGCTCGACGCCGCCGATGCCGCCGCCGTACGGGATGCGGACGGTGATCGGCAGCGGCAGCCGGCCGGCCGTGCGGTTGCGCATCTTGGCGACGTGCGAGAACAGCTGCTCCAGCGCCGGGTAGGCGAAGGCGTCGAACTGCATCTCCACCACCGGCCGCAGCCCGTACATGGCCATGCCGACGGCGGTGCCGAGAATGCCCGCCTCGGCCAGCGGGGTGTCCAGGCAGCGGTCCGGGCCGAACTCGGCGGTCAGCCCGTCGGTGATCCGGAAGACGCCGCCGAGCGCGCCGACGTCCTCGCCGAGCACGTGCACCGTCGGGTCCTCGTGCATGGCGTCGCGCAGCGCCGCGTTGAGGGCCTGCGCCATGCTGGCGGTACGGGCGCCGGCGGCGGGGGAGGCGGTGGGGGAAGCGGCCGTGGACATCAGTGCTGCACCTCGGCCTCGGCGGCCAGCTCCTCGGCCAACCGCGCCGCCTGCTCGCGCAGTTGCGGGGTGGGCTCGGCGTACACGTGGGCGAACAGGGACATCGGGTCGAGCTCCGGGTCGGCGTGGAACTCGGCCCGCATCCGGGCCGCGAGCGCCTCGGCCTCGTCGGCCGCCTCCTGCACCAGGGCGTCGTCCAGCAGCCCGAGACCGCGCAGCGCGCGCTCCATCAGCAGGACCGGGTCGTGCTCGCGCCAGGCCGCCACCTCGGCCTCGGTCCGGTAGCGGGTGGCGTCGTCGGCGTTGGTGTGCGCCTCGGCCCGGTAGGTCAGCGCCTCCACCAGGGTCGGGCCGCCGCCGCCGCGGGCCCGCTCGACGGCCTCGGTCAGGACGCCGTGCACGGCGGGCGCGTCGTTGCCGTCCACCAGCCGGCCGGGCATCCCGTAGCCGACGGCCTTGTGGGCCAGTGTCGGGGCGGCGGACTGCGCGCTGAGCGGGACGGAGATCGCGTACCCGTTGTTCTGCACCAGGAAGACCACCGGGGCCCCCAGCACGGCGGCGAAGTTCAGCGCTTCGTGGAAGTCGCCCTCGCTGGTGCCGCCGTCGCCGAGCAGCGCCAGCGCGACCACCGGGTCGCCGCTCAGCCGGGCGGCGTGCGCCAGCCCGACGGCGTGCGGGCCCTGGGTGCCCAGCGGGGTGCAGAGCGGGGCGGTCCGGCTGGCGCGCGGGTCGTAGCCGGTGTGGGCGTTGCCGCGCAGCAGGGTGAGCGCCTCCAGCGGGTCCACGCCCCGGGAGACCACGGCCAGGGTGTCGCGGTAGCTCGGGAACAGCCAGTCGCGCTCGCCCAGCACCAGCGCGGCGGCGACCTGGCACGCCTCCTGCCCGGTCGAGGCCGGGTAGACGGCGAGCCGGCCCTGCTTGGTGAGGGTGGTGGCCTGCTGGTTGTACCGGCGGCCGACGACCAGCCGGCGGTACAGCTCGCGGAGCAGGGCGGGGTCGTACTTCTCCAGCGCGGGGGTACCGAGGACCCGGACGGGAGCGGGGTCCGGGAGCAGCGGGGACGGGTCGGTGCGGGGGGCGGTGGCCCCGGGCAGCCAACCGGGCACGGCCGTGTGTCTGTGGTCGAGAACGGTCATCTCGGGCACCTCCGGGGGTGGTGGGGGCTCCCTACCGATTGTTCGGTCGTCTGTTCATCTTGACCAGAAGCGTGCGAAGGTGGTGGACAATCGGCCCGGGTGGCGGTCGACTGGTGGCAGTGCGTCCAATCGGCGGGGGTGGGGGGTCATGTCGGCTGAACAGATGTCCAGACTCGACCGGGTGGACCGGGCGATCCTGCGGCTGCTGCAGCAGGACGGCCGGGCCTCCATCCGCTCGGTGGCCGAGCGGGTGCACGTGTCCCGGGCGAACGCCTACGCCCGGATATCCAGGATGGTCGAGGACGGTGTCATCCGCGGCTTCACCGCCAGGGTGGACCACGAACGGGCAGGTCAGGGCGCATCCGCCTACATCACCCTGAAAATCGTCCAGAACTCCTGGCGCACCGTGCGCGAGCAACTGCTGGCCCTGCCCGGGGTCGCCCACATCGCCCTGGTCGGCGGCGACTTCGACGTCCTACTGCTGGTGCACACCGCCGACAACCGCGCCCTGCGGGAGCTGGTGCTGGGCAGCATCCAGTCCATCCCCCAGGTCCTCGGCACCCGCACCATGCTGGTCTTCGAGGAGACGGACCAGGTGCCCCCCGACTAGGCCCGGTCAGCGCCCACGGACCGAAGGGGCGTGGGCGCGGGCGTGCCGGGAGGCTAGCGGGCCCGCAGGCCGTCGAAGGCCAGGTGGACCACCGCGTCGGCGACGCCGTCGGCGGACTTGAGGCCCGGCCGGTACCACTCCACGATCGAGTTGATCATGCCGAAGAGCAGCCGGGTGGCCAGCCGCGGTTCGACGTCCGCCCGCAGCGCGCCGTCGGCCACGGCGGCCCGCAGCAACTCGGCCACCTCGTGGTCGAACTCCCGGCGGCGCTCCAGCGCCCACTGCTCGGTGGCCGTGTTGCCGCGCACCCGCAGCAGCAGGGTGACGTACGGCAGCTCCGTCAGCAGCACCTCGGCGGTCCGCCGCACGACGTGCTCCAGGCGCTCCACCGCCGGTCCGTCGACCGCGCCCGGCTCGGCCAGGATCGCGAACAGCCCGTCCAGCGCCCGCCCCACGGCGAGCCGGAGCAGCTCCTCCTTGCCGCGCACGTGGTGGTAGATCGACGACTTGGAGATGCCGGCCGCACGCGACAGGTCCTCCATCGAGGTGCCGTCGTAGCCGCGCTCGTTGAAGACGTCGACGGTCACCGCGAGCAGGGACTCCACGGTGTAGGCGGTACGCGTGGTGTGATCGGCCATCCTCCGAGTATCCCCGCCCGCCCCGTCCCGACCGCGCCCGGGTACCTTGGTCCACACCAAATCCCGGCGGCAGACCCTAGACTCGGCGGACGATCCGTCCGAGACCGAGCAGGTGGGGTAGTCGATGAGCGCAATACCGGCAGTCGAATCCGATCTGCCCGAGCAGCGCAGCGGCGCGTCGACGGCCGGCCCCGCCGCCGACTGGCGCGACCGCACCCGTGACCTGGTGCTCCGCTTCGGCCCGGCCGTGTGGTGCTACGCCGTGCTGAAGCTGCTCGGCTTCACCGTCTTCATGAAGCTGCTCTCCTTCTCCGGGGACTACCTGGAGAAGCACCCCCGGTTCGGCGGCGGCACCAACCCCTGGGACGTGCTGGCCAGCTGGGACGGCTGGTGGTACCAGCAGGTCGCCCAGTTCGGCTACCACCCGGCGCTGGTGCCGGTGCCGGGCGGCACCCCGGGCTTCACCATCGAGCAGAACTCGGCCGCGTTCTTCCCGCTCTACCCGGGCCTGATGCGGCTGGTCTCGGAGATCAGCCCGTTCGGCCTGTACGGCGCCGGGATGCTGGTCTCGGTGGTCGCCTCACTGTTCGCCGCGGCCGGCATCTACGCCGTGGTGGACAGGATGGCCGGCCCGCGCGCTGGCGTGATCGCGGCCGGGCTGTGGGCGATCGCCCCCGGCGCGGGCGCCGAGTGGGCGCTCTACTCGGACTCGCTGTTCATCGCGCTGGCCGCCTGGGCCTGCTACTTCACGATGACCAAGCAGTGGGTGACGGCCGGGGTGATCACCCTGATCGCGGGCCTCAACCGGCCCACCTCGGCGGCGCTGATCGGCGCGGTCGGCCTGGCCGCGCTGGTGGAGCTGTACCGGCGGGAGAGCGGGGTGCTGCGCCCGCTGGCCGCGATGCTGCTGGCCCCGCTCGGGCTGCTCGGCTACGTCGGCTGGGTGGGCTGGCGGATGGGCGACTGGGGCGGCTACTTCACGCTCCAGCGGGACGCCTGGCTGCACTACTTCGACTGGGGCCAGGGCACCTGGAACGCGATCCGCGGCGTGCTGCTGGGCCGCAACGACTACCCGTTCGCCTACCACACCACGGACATGCTGGCGACGCTGCTGGTGCTGAGCCTGCCGGTGCTGATCGTGCTGCTGGTCCGGCTGCGCCCCCCGCTGGTGCTGACCGCCTACACCCTGGCGACCATCGTCTCGGTGCTCGGCAGCCTGGGCATCTTCGGCAACACCTCGCGCTACCTGCTGCCGGCCTTCCCGCTGCTGATCGCGCTAGCGGTGGCGATGCGGAAGCTGAGCTGGCCGGTGCTGGCCGGCGTGCTCGGCACCGGCGCGCTCGCCTCCGGCTGGTACGCCGGCTACGTGATCTTCGAACTGGGCATCCCGTAACCGCCGCCACCCCAGGAAGCGCGTCCGGACCGGAACGGACGCGCTTCTCTTTTGCCCTCTTGAGCCGACCGATCGTTCGGTTACTCTGTGACGTGTCCCGTCCTCCCCTCTGAGGAGCGCACACCATGTCCGCAGCGGTCACCCACCCCCACGTCGCCGAGCTCGTCGAACGCCACCGGGTCACCCTGGAGGCCGCCGTCGACGCCGCCGCCAAGCGCGACTACTGGTCGCCCTACCCCGAGTTCCCCAAGGCCTACGGCGAGAGCGGCGCCGCGGACGGCAAGGCCGCCTTCGACTCGTTGCTGAACCGGCCGTTCGAGCTGCCCGGCCACCCCTCCGACGGCGACCTGGTCGGCGGCGAGGCCTCCCCGTACGGCCTGGAACTGGGCATCGGCTACCCGCACGCCGGCCCGGACGCCCTGATCGCCGCGCTGACCGCCGCCCGCCCGGCCTGGGCCGCCGCCGGGCCGCTCGCCCGCGCCGCCGTCTGCCTGGAGATCCTGGCCCGGATCAACGCCCGCTCGCACGAGTTCGCCAACGCCGTCATGCACACCACCGGCCAGGCCTACCCGATGGCCTTCCAGGCCGGCGGCCCGCACGCCCAGGACCGCGGCCTGGAGGCCGTCGCCTACGCGTACACCGAGCAGACCCGGCTGCCGGAGAGCGCCGGCTGGACCAAGCCGCAGGGCAAGCGCGACCCGCTGGTGATGACCAAGGAGTTCACCGTCGTCCCGCGCGGCCTGGCGCTGCTGATCGGCTGCAACACCTTCCCCACCTGGAACGGCTTCCCCGGCCTGTTCGCCTCGCTGGCCACCGGCAACCCGGTGCTGGTCAAACCGCACCCGCGCGCCGTCCTGCCGCTGGCGCTCACCGTCCGCACCGCCCGCGAGGTGCTCGCCGAGGCCGGGTTCGACCCCGACCTGGTCTGCCTGGCCGCCGAGCACGAGGGCGGCACGGTGGCCGCCACCCTGGCCGTGCGCCCGGAGATCAAGCTGATCGACTACACCGGCTCCACCGCCTTCGGCGACTGGCTGGAGGAGCACGCCCGGCAGGCCGAGGTCTACACCGAGAAGGCCGGCGTCAACACCGTCGTCGTCGACTCCACCGGCGACTACGAGGGCATGCTGAACAACCTGGCCTTCTCGCTCTCGCTGTACAGCGGCCAGATGTGCACCACCCCGCAGAACCTGCTGATCCCGCGCGGCGGCATCGACACCGACCAGGGCGCCAAGTCCTACGACGAGGTGGTCCGCGACCTCGCCGCCGCCGTCGAGGGCCTGCTCTCCGACGACGCCCGCGCCACCGCGATCCTCGGCGCCGTGGTCAACCCGGGCGTGCTGCAGCGCTCGGCCGCCGCGGCCGGCGGCGAGTACGGCGAACTCGCCCTCGCCCCGCGGGCGGTGGAGCACCCGGAGTTCCCCGGCGCGACGGTCCGCACGCCCGCGCTGGTCAAGCTGGACGCCGACAAGCCGGACGACCGCGCGGTCTACCGGGGCGAGTGCTTCGGCCCGGTCTCCTTCGCCGTCGCGGTCGAGAACACCGCCGCCGCCGTCGAGCTGCTGCGCGACACCGTCCGCACCCGGGGCGCGATGACCGCCTCCGGCTACACCACCTCGCCCGAGGTCGAGGCCGCCCTGGTCGAGGCCGCCCTCGACGCCGGCGTCTCGCTCTCGCTCAACCTCACCGGCGGGGTGTACGCCAACCAGACCGCCGCCTTCTCCGACCTGCACGGCACCGGCGCCAACCCGGCCGCCAACTCCGCGTACTGCGACGGCGCGTTCGTCGCCAACCGGTTCCGCACCGTGGAGGTCCGCCGCCACAGCTGATCGCCCGTCCGCCCCGGGGGCGGCCTTCGCCTCCGGTCCCCGGCCACTCGCCGGGGACCGGAGATTCACAACGCCGCTCCCGGGCGGCGATGATGGGGGCGGGGAAACGCCACACCCGGCGTCCAGCCGCTGTTCGAGCACCGGGAGCTGACACATGAGCGAGAAGCAGACCGTCACCGACGTCATCGTGGTCGGCGCCGGACCGACCGGACTGCTGCTGGCCGGCGACCTCGCCGCCGCCGGGCTGGACGTCACCGTGCTGGAGAAGCGCGCCGCCGAGTCCAACCTCACCCGGGCCTTCGCCGTGCACGCCCGCAGCCTGGAGCTGCTGGACGCCCGCGGCCTCGCCGACGAGCTGATCGCCACCGGCGCCCCGCTCGGCCACCTGCGGCTCTTCAACAAGCTCCGGGTGGACCTCACCGACCTCCCCAGCCGCTTCCCCTTCGTGCTGATCACCCCGCAGTACCGCACCGAGCAGCTGCTGCACGACCGGGCGGTGAAGGCCGGCGCGACGATCCTGCGCGGCGCCGAGGTGACCGGCCTGCACCAGGACGCCGACGGCGTCACGGTCGAGACCGTCGAGGACGGCGCCGCCACCACCCGCCGGGCCCGCTACGCGGTCGGCGCGGACGGCGTCCGCTCCACCGTCCGCGACCTGCTCGGCCTGCCCTTCCCGGGCGAGTCGGTGGTCGAGTCGGTGCTGCTGGCGGACGTCCGGCTGGAGCGCGAGCCCGCCGAGGCGATCACCGTCGGCGCCAACGAGCACGGCTTCTCCTTCCTGGTGCCGTTCGGCGACGGCTGGTACCGGATCATCGCCTGGGACCGCGCCGAGCGGTTCGCCGACGGCACCCCGCCCCCGCTCGAAGTGATCACCGACATCGCCCGCGAGACCCTCGGCGAGGACTACGGCCTGCACGACGTCCGCTGGAGCTCCACCTTCCACAGCGACGAGCGGCAGGTCCCCAACTACCGCTCCGGGCGGGTCCTGCTGGCCGGCGACGCGGCCCACTGCCACTCCCCGGCCGGCGGCCAGGGCATGAACACCGGCCTCCAGGACGCCGCCAACCTCTCCTGGAAGCTCGTCGCCGCCGTCCGCGGCCGGTCCACCGACGCGCTGCTCGACACCTACCAGACCGAGCGGCACCCGGTCGGCCGAACGGTGCTGCGCACCTCCGGCGCGCTGATCCGGCTGGCCCTCGCCCAGTCGGCGGCCACCCGGGCGCTGCGCGGCGCGCTCGCCTCGATCGCCGAGCACGTCGACCTGGTCGTGGAGCGCGGAGCCCGCACCATCTCCGGCATCGGGATCGCCTACCCGGCGCCCAAGGACGCCCACCCGCTGGTCGGCAAGCGCGTCCCGGACCTGCGGCTGACCGGTCTGGAGCCGCCCCGCGAGGACGGCCCGGCCGCGCCGCAGCGGCTCTACGAGGCCCTGCGGGCCGGGAAGTTCGTGCTGGTCAGCAATGACCAGGTGACGGCCGCCGACCCGTGGTCGGACCGCCTGGTCACCGCCGCCCCGGCCGACCCGCACGGCAAGCTGCGCGACACCGTGCTGCTGATCCGCCCGGACGGCTACGCCGCCTGGGCCGCCGTCGACCCCGGCTCCGGCGAACTGCGCGCCGCCCTCACCGAGTGGCTCGGCGAGGCCTGACCCACCGGGCCGGCCCCGGGCGGACGGACCGTCCCGGGGTCAGCCCTTCGCCTTCTCGTAGTGCCGGGCCGCCTTCGCCCGGTTGCCGCACACCGCCATCCGGCACCAGCGGCGGCGGCCGTTCTGCGAAGTGTCGAAGAAGTGCAGGATGCAGGCCTCGTGCGCGCACTTCTTGATCCGCCGCGGCCCCTGGGCCAGCAGCCCCAGGAAGTCGTCCACCACCAGCCAGGCGGCCAGCCGGTGCGGCTCGTCCACCTCGACCCGGTCCACCGGCCCGTCCGCCGAGGCCTCCCGCCGCACCCGCCCGTGCCGCAGCACGGCGTCCAGCCCGGCCAGCTCGCCGGCCCCGGGCAGCCGGCCCGCGTCCAGCTCGCGGACCGCCGCCGCCAGTGCCTCCCGGGCCTCCCGCAGGGCGCCGAGCCCGGCCTCGTCCGCCGCGCACCGCCCGGCGAGGCCGGCCGAGGAGAGCCAGATCGCGTAGCCGTCCGGCAGGGCGAGCAGGTCGTTCACCGGCACCCCCGCCCAGCGGGTGTTCAGCAGGTCCAGCGCCAGTGGCTCACCGAGCAGCGGGCGCGGGTCCCGCGGGTCTGCTGTCCGCTCCGTCATCGGCACTCCCAAGCTCTCGAACGGCCCCCGAGTCTACGTCCGGCCCCGCCCGGGCGGTTCCTGGCCGGAACAGGACAGTGGACCGGCCGGATCCCGTCGGCCGCCCGGGGAGCGGGCGGTGTGTTTCCGTACTGTTTCAAGATCGCTCACCCGGCGGCCCACCGCCTGTGACCACTGTCATCCGCACGACTGATGACGTAGCCTCTCGACCGTGCATAGGGTTCCCCACAGCTCGGCGAGGCCGTTGACGGCGCGTTCCGGCGCCGCTCCGGGTCTGCCGAACCCGCTCGGTGGGGAAGGTAACCACATGGCCTCACAGCACCCCCAGGACGCACGACTCAGACTGGTCGGGCCGCACCAGGACACACCCGCGCCCGCTTCCCGGCCACCCGCTCCGCCGCTGTCGCCCGCCCCGACGCCCGGACGCCCCAGCCCCACCGGCGGCTTCGCCGACACCCTGCACGTGGCGATCGAGGCCAGCGGCCTCAGCCTGGACCGGATCCGCGCCGCGCTCGCCCAACGGGGCGTCAGGGTCAGTGTCACGACGCTGAGTTACTGGCGGCGCGGACGCAGCCAGCCCGAGCGCGCCAGCTCGCTGCGCGCCGTGCACCTGCTCGAGGAACTGCTCGGCCTGCCGCACTCCACGCTGTCCGCGCTGCTCGGCCCGCCCCGCCCGCGCGGCCGCTGGGCGGCCAACGCCACCACCAGCCACCTCCGGCTGGAGGACGTCTGGCCGGGCGAGCAGGAGATCTCCGACCTGTTCGCCGAGCTGGACGCGCCGCCGGCCGGCGAGCTGGAGCGGCTCTCGGTCCACGACTCCTACTACGTGGACGCCGACCGCCGCGGCAACCTGCTGCGGCTGCGCCAGGTGGTCCGCGCCACGGTGTCCGGGGTGACCCGCTGCCTGGTGGTGCACAAGGCCGACGAGGAGGCCACCGGCTGTCCGGAGATCACCGGTGTGCGGCACGGCCGGCTCGGCCGGGTGCGCCGCCGACCGGAGGCCGGGCTGATCGTCGGCGAGGTGATGCTGGACCGCCCGCTGGGCCTCGGCGACAGCACCGTCTTCGAGTACGAGGTGGAGATCCCGTCCGGCGGCGCCCAGACGACCGAGTACAGCCGCCGCTTCGCCACGCCGGTGCGCGAGTACGTGCTCCAGGTGCACTTCGACCCGGCGACCGTGCCGGTGCACTGCGAGCGGTACGACCGCGACCCGGGGGCGGACGTCGACCGCCGCCGCGAGCAGCTCTGGATCGGCGCCTCGGCCAGCGCCCACGTCCTCGCCCCCGACCAGCAGCCGGGTCACATCGGCATCCGCTGGGAGTGGGAGTAGCCGCACCGCGGCCCGGCGCCCGCGCGCCCGCTCCTCCGCACGTCGCCTCCACCTCCTTGTCATGGCAGAGCCATATCCGGGAAACCTAACCATTGAAACGAATAATACCGGTTGACCTTCGCCCAGTCTAACCATTACCGTCCTCTGAAACGGTTAAGTGCGGCGCCCTCGGAGCGCCCCGACCACGGGAGTGACCAGGCATGTCCGGCACCATCAGCAGCACCCTGCAGACCGGCCACGTGGGACTGAACGTCACCGACCTGGCCCGCTCGACCGCGTTCTACCGCGGCGTCCTCGGCCTGGAGCTGGTCAAGGAGGGCACCGACCCCGGGCACCGCTTCGCCTTCCTCGGCCGCGACGGCCGCCTGGTGCTGACCCTCTGGCAGCAGAGCGAGGGCACCTTCCCCACCGGCGCGCCCGGGCTGCACCACCTCTCCTTCCAGGTCGACTCGCTCGACGAGGTGCGCGCCGCCGAGGCGGTGCTGCGCGAACTCGACGCCTCCTTCGCCTACGACGGCGTCGTCCCGCACGGCGAGGGCGCCGCCTCGGGCGGGATCTTCTTCACCGACCCGGACGGCATCCGACTGGAGATCTACACCCCGGCGGGCGTCGACGCGACCGGCGCCGAGGCCCCCGCCGGGTCGGCCCCGACCTGCGGGTTCTTCTAGGTCCCCCTTTCGGATCACGGCGACCGCGAGGGAGGCACCGCGATGACCGCCGCCACGCCCTACCACCCCGGCGAACGGACCGTGCAGGACCGGGCCGGACGGACGGAGCGCGCCGACCACTCCGGCCGGGCCGTCGGCAGCACCGTCCCGGCCGTGGCCGCCCGCTTCCTCACCGAGCGCCGGGTGCTGGTGGCCGGCGCGGCCGACGCCGACGGCCGACTCTGGGCCACCCAGCTCAGCGGCCCGGCCGGCTTCCTGCGGGCCGCCGACGAGCGGACCGTGACGGTGGCCGCCCGCCCGGCCGGGGACGACCCGCTGGCCGACGCCCTGGCCGGCCCGGCCGAGGTGGGCACCATCGCCCTGGACCCGGCCGGCCGGCGCCGGATGCGGGTCAACGGCCGCTCCGTGCCGGACGGCCGGGGCGGCCTGGTGATCAGCGCCGACCAGGTCTACGCCAACTGCCCGAAGTACATCCAGCGCCGCGCCCCGGCGGACCGCCCGGAGGCCGGCGCCCCGCGCCGGGTGGCGGCCGGCACCACGCTGAGCACCGCCCAGCAGCTGCTGGCGGCCACCGCCGACACCTTCTTCATCGCCACCGCCGGGCCGGACGGCCGGATGGACGCCTCGCACCGCGGCGGCAACCCGGGCTTCCTGCGGGTGCTCGGACCGGACCGGCTGCGCTGGCCCGACTACGCGGGCAACAGCATGTTCATGACCCTGGGCAACCTGGAACTCGACCCCAGGGCCGGGCTGCTGGTCCCGGAGTGGGAGAACGGCGGCGCACTGCTGATCACCGGCGAGGCCAGGACCGACTGGAGCGGCCCGGCCGCCGCCGGCCTGCCGGGCGCCGAGCGGGTGGTCGACCTGACCGTCACCGGCGTCGTCGAACTGGCCGATGCCACCCCGCTGAGCTGGACCGTCCCCGAGTACTCGCCCGCCAACCCGCCCATCCGCTGAAGCCTCCGTCACCTGACGCCGGATCGGTCCGACGGACCACCACCACCGCCCGGTCCGACCGCCCCTACCGCCTTCCGCCGGCACCCGCCACGCCCGGGCCGCCGAACGGCCGTCACCCGTTCGGCGTAACCCACCGTGACGATCATGCGCCCGGTTTGGGACTTTGGTCCCGATAACACGCGGTGTGCCCCTGGGAAGGACCGTGCTGTCACGCCGTCAGCGGCCTGACCGGCACCGTCCCCCACAGGAAAGACAAGAGGCGGAGAATGACCCGAACCGAGCAGCTGACCCCCCTGTTGGAATTCGACGAGGTGGAGCCGGACGAGGACTGCATATGCGGGGGCTGCTGCGCCCGCCGCCGGGCCCGGATGCGTGCCGCTCCGGTGCACGAGGGCGGACACGCGGCAGCCCGCAGCGTCCGCCGCCGGGCCGCGGTGCTGATGGCCGCCGTCGGCACCGCCCTCGGCGGCGGTGCGGCCGGCGCGGCCACCGCCGTCGCGGCCCCCGCCCCGACCCCGGGCGGCTCGAACAGCCCCCGCAGCGAAACCCCGCAGGGCGAGGTCAGCGGCCTCTACGGCGACTCCCCGAACGCCCGCTCCTTCGCCGCCCCGCGCGCCGCGTCCGCACCGGTCACCCGGGCCCAGATCATCGAACGGGCCCAGCGCTGGGTCGACCAGAAGGTCCCGTACAGCATGAGCCGCTACTGGTCGGACGGCTACCGCCAGGACTGCTCCGGCTTCGTCTCGATGGCCTGGGGACTGGGCAGCAGCCAGACCACCTGGACCCTGCCGAACTTCGCCGACCGGATCACCAAGGCCGACCTCCAGCCCGGCGACATCCTCGTCTACAACAACCCGGCCAGCCCGCAGTCCGGTTCGCACGTGACGATCTTCGGCGGCTGGGCCGACTCCTCCCGCACCCGCTACGTCGCCTACGAGCAGACCTCCCCGACCACCGTCAAGCGTTCCACCCCGTACGCGTACTGGAACAACTCGGCCTCCTACGTCCCCTACCGCTACAAGGGACTCTCCGCCGGCGGGGGCGGCAACCAGGGCGGCTCCTCCTCGACGGCCTTCCCGGGCGCCGACAAGTTCGGCCCGGGGGCCAACAACGACCACGTCACCACGCTCGGCCGGCTGCTGGCCCAGCGCGGCGGCGGCCGGTTCTACAGCGAGGGGCCCGGCCCGCGCTGGAGCGAGGCCGACCGGCGGGCCACCGAGGCCTTCCAGCTCGCCCAGGGCTGGCGCGGCGCCGAGGCGGACGGCATCCCGGGCAAGGCGACCTGGGACTACCTGGTCAACGGCAAGGGCCGCAACATCGACGGCGGAACCCCGCTGCCGCCCCCGCCGGTGAACCCGCCCGTGACGCCTCCGGTGAACCCCGGCACCGGCGTGCCGGCCTTCCCGGGCGCCGACAAGTTCGGCCCGGGCGCCGGCAACGACTGGGTGCGCCAGCTCGGCGAGCAGCTGGTCCGCAAGGGCTACGGCCGCTACTACACCCAGGGCCCCGGCCCGCGCTGGACGGACTCCGACCGGCGCAATGTGCAGGCCTTCCAGGAGGCCCAGGGCTGGCGCGGCGCGGAGGCGGACGGCTACCCCGGCCCGGACACCTGGAAGCGGCTGTTCTCCTGACGGACCGCCACCACCGCTCC
>NZ_JBHVER010000060.1:14909-38414 GCF_042802195.1 Kitasatospora sp. NPDC057500
GGCTCAGACCGGCGCGCCGGGCGGGCGTCCGGACATCCAGTGGAACAGCCCCATCGCCACGCTGGTCGCCAGGTTGAAGCTGGAGACCCCGGGCCGCATCGGCACCGCGACCAGTTCGTCGGCCCGCGCCCTCAGCTCCGGCGTCACCCCGTGCCGCTCGGTGCCGAAGGCGAGCACCGCGTCGTCCGGGAAGGCCGTCGTCCGGATGTCCGCGCCCTCCGGGTCCAGCACGTAGAGCGGACCGGCCGGCAGCTCCGCAAGGGGCAACCGCTCGACGGCGGTCGCGAAGTGCAGGCCCGCGCTGCCGCGCAGCACCACAGGATGCCAGGGGTCCAGCTCGCCGGTGGTGACCACGCCCGCCGCGCCGAAGCCGGCCGCCAGCCTGATCACCGCGCCGACGTTGCCCAGGTTGCGCGGGTTCTCCAGCAGCACGACGGGGGCCGGCCGGGGCCGGACGGCCAGCGCGGCGCGGTTGGCCGCCGCGGTCGGCCGCACCGCCAGCGCGACCACCCCGGTCGGGTGCAGCCGGGGTGCCAGCGTGCGCAGCGCGGCCTCCGGCAGTTCGACGGCCAGCGCGTCCAGCGCCGGCGCGACGTCCGGGGCCAGTTCGGCGGCGAGCGCCAGCAGCGCGGCCCGGTCGGCGGTCAGCACCTGCCGGACGGCGCCGCCGAACCGCAGCGCGTGCTTCAGCGGGTGGAACCCGTCCAGCAGCACCGTCCCCGGCTCCTCGGCGCCGGCCCGCCAGACCCGCAGCAGTTCCTCGTTCATCCCGCTCACTCTGCCATCCCCGCAGGGGCGGGCCTCAACGCCCCGTGGGCTCCGGGTCGCGCCGCTCGGCGGCGGCCGCCGTACCGCCGCCGCGCAGCGCCCGTTCGAGGTCCTTCAGCGCCTGGAGCAGCAGCCGGGTGCCGGAGCGCACGACGTCCCCCTGCACCCCGGCCGGCTCCTCGGCGAGCCGCCGCTCCAACTGCTCCTGGGCCTCCCGGACGGCGCCGAACTCCACCGGTCGCCCGGTCAGCAGCGCGCCCGCCGCCAGCGCCGTGGCCAGCCGCAACTCCTCGGCGAACTCGGCCGCCCCCGGCACCGGCTCGGCGTCCGCGCCGGGCAGGTGGGCCTCCAGCAGCACGGCGACCCGCCCGAGGTGGCCGACCGCGGCCCGGGCCCGGTCCAGCTGGCGCCGGCTCACCCCGGGCAGCCCGGAGGCGTGCCGGCCGGGCTCGGCGTCGGCCCGCTGCATCGCCTGGAGCAGTTCCGAGCGCGCCTCCCGGGAGTCCAGCAGCGCCGAGCGCACCTCCCGTCCGCGCGGCGCGGCCGGCCGCTCGTAGACGGCGATCACCTCGGCCGTGTACCGCCCGGCGGCGGCCAGCCACTCGGCCAGCCGCTCGCCGAGCCGGGCGGTCTGCCAGGTCGGGAAGAGCGCGTAGACGAGCAGTGCGACCGAGCCGCCGAGCAGCGTGAGGCCGACCCGTTCCACCGCCGTGGCCAGCGGGTCGCCCTCCTGGAGGCCGAGCAGGAAGACCACGTAGGAGGAGATGCAGGTGGTGATCACCGCGTAGCCGGTGCGGAAGGTCAGATAGGCGCCGGCGATCGAGACCACCGCGAGCGCCGCCAGCACCCACTCGCCGGGCCGGGCCAGCTGCACCACCAGGGTGGAGACGGCCACCCCGACGACCGTCCCGGCCAGCCGGGCCACCCCCCGGCTGTAGGTCTGCGCGAAGTCCGGCCGCATCACCATCGCGGCCGTCATCGGCGCCCAGTAGCCGTGCTCGAAGCCGGCCAGCCGGGCCAGCAGGTAGGCGGCGGTGACCACCCCGGTCAGCCGCACGGCGTGCTGGAACACCGCCGAGTGCGGATGGAACTGCCGCCGCACCGCGCGCAGCGCCGTCGGCAGCATCCGCACCAGCGGCGGCTTGCGCAGCGCCCCGCCGGGCTGGACCACGGGGGTGTCGATGGTGTCCTCGGAGGCGCGGTCGAGCGCGTCGGCGGCCTTGCGGAGCAGCCCGGCCAGCCGGCGTGCGGCCCGGCGTGCGGCGCCGCGCAGCTCCGGGCCCTCGGTCCGGGCGACCAGGGTGAGCGCCGGCGCCGAGCGGGGCAGCTGGAGCGGGTCGCCGGTGCGGACCGCCCGGGCCAGCGCGTCCATCGCCTCGGCGGAGGCGGCCAGCACCTCCCGGGCCCGGTCGCGCTCCGGGCCCTCCTCGGGGGCGCCCACCTTGGGGTCGGCGATCGCCGCCAGGGTGGGCCGGATCCGCTCGGCGAGGCCGCGCAGGCCGCGCAGTTCGGGCGGCCTGCGCCGGTCCTGCCAGGGCGTCAGCGCGGCGGCGTGGCGGGCCTCGATGAACGGTTCCGGGTCGACGTGCGCGGTCGGGTCCTGGCGCAGCCGGCGCGCGTAGTCGGCGAGTTCGGCGTAGGTGTCGGCGAGCGCCTCGCGCTGGGCGGTCCAGCTGCCGATCGGCCAGAGGGTGATGACCACCGCCTGGACGACGCCGCCGAGCGCGCAGACCAGCCCGTGGCCGAGCGCGGTGAGCGGGCTGACCGGCAGTTGGACGACGATCAGCATCACCGAGAGGGTGTTGGCGGCGACCACCCCGGCGGTCGGCCCGATCGCCCAGGCGAGCCCGGCCCCGAAGGCCCAGACCGCCAGCAGCACCGGGAACACCCCGGTCACCCCGGCCGCCAGGTAGCCGAAGAACGTGCTGACGCCGAGTCCGATCCCGGCGGCGACGGCGAGCGTGGCACGCGGCCGGAAGCTGCGCTGGAAGGTCGCGGTCCCGGCGATGAAGGCTCCCATCGCGGCCGAGGTGGCGAGCCGGGCGTCGGCGAGCGCGAGGGTCGGGAAGAGCACCAGGGCGACGGCGACCGCGCCGCGCAGCGCCCGCTTGGGGTCGGTGAGCGTCCGGTCGATGGTCAGTCCGGTCCGCGCGGTGTCTCGAAGCGCGGCGAACCAGGACATACCGGTCAGTTTAGTGGCGGTCCCCCGGCCGGATCCGCGCGACCCGCTCCCCGGCCCACAGCAGCGCCGCGGTCGGCAGGAACACCGCGTCCGCCGCGATCATCGCCAGCGAGAACACCGGCAGCCCGAGCAGCACCGCGATCCCCGCGTGCTCGGCCATCATCACCACCAGCAGCACGTTCTTGAGCCGCCGGTTCACCAGCGTGAACGGGAAGGCCACCTGGAGCAGCACCGTCCCGTAGGTGATCAGGAACACCGGCAGCATCGCCCCGCCGACCAGCCCGGACAGGGCCGGCCAGGGCGTGAAGTAGTCCAGGTGCAGCGGGTAGTACAGCGCGGTGCCGTCCTGCCAGCGCGAGCCCTGCACCTTGTACCAGCCGGCCGTGGCGTAGATCAGCACCACCTCGACGGCGATCACCAGCATCGCGCAGTTGTGCAGCATGGTCGCCAGCGCGTCCAGCACCGCCCGGGTCTCGCCCCGCGGCGCGAGCCGGTCCACCAGCCACCAGAGCCCGGCCACCGCCCACAGCGTCCAGAAGAACGGCCCCCAGCCGACGTACGGGAACGCCGGGACCGTCCAGGCCAGGCCGGTCCCGGCGAAGCCGCCCAGCTGACAGACCAGCAGCACCGCCCCGAGCACCGCCCACAGCAGCACCCCGGCCGGACCGCCCCGCCCGGACCGGGCCCGCCGGGCGTCCAGCGACCACACCTCGGCGCACCGGGTGAAGACCAGGTAGACCGCCATCAGGTGGACGATGTTGTCGCCGCCGTCGCCGAGGAAGACGTTGCGGTTCTGCAGCGACAGCACGGTGACCAGGAACAGCACCGTGGCCGCCCTGGTCCGCCAGCCGAGCAGCACCGCCAGCGCGGCCAGCACCCCCAGGTGGTAGACCAGTTCGAACCAGGGCCGCCCGCCGAACCAGGGCAGCACCGTCAGCGCCCCGTTGTCGGCCAGCAGTTGCTCCGCCAGCTCCGTCGACCAGGGCGAGGTGTCGCCGTACAGCAGCCGCCGGTTCGGCCACTCGCGCAGCAGGTACGCCAGCCAGACCAGCCCGAAGCCGATCCGCACCGCCGCCGCCTGGTACCGCCCGAGCACCCGGCCGGCGAACACCTCGAAGGCCCGGGCCGCGAGGCCTGCCGGACCCGGCCGGCGCGGACCGTCCGGGGCGCCGTCCGGGGCCGGCGGCGGCCCGGCCGGACGGGGGGCCTCGTCGAGGGTGGTGCCGCTCACCACAGCCCCCGCAGGTCCTCGTCGCCCACCGGCCACCAGGGCAGCTCGCGCACCCTCGGCGCGGGCGGCGCCGTCTCCCCGCTCCACTCCGGCGGGGCGACGGTCGTCGTGGTCACCCGCAGCTCGACCGCCACCACCGGCCGGCCGTCCACGCTGCGGCCGATCCGCTGCACCGCGATCCGCTTCAGGTACTCCTCGGCGAGCAGCCCGCGCGGCGTGGTCTGCGACTCGTCCTGGGCGTTGTGCGAGCCGTCGTAGAAGTCCCAGGCCCGGCGCAGCAGGTTCTGGTCGGCGTGGCCGGGCGCCGGGTTGCCCCGGATCGCCGCGATGTCCTGCGCGGTCAGCCCCACCCAGTCGTGGACCACGGCGTCGCCGTCCGCCGACGCCGTGCGCACCCGGGCGTCCACCGCGACGTTCTGCTGCAGCGGATTGGGCGCGAACAGCTTCCAGTTCTGCTCGAACTCCGGGTAGACCAGGCCGTCCAGCTGCTCCCGGTACTCCCGGGAGAGCGAATTGGCGGGCGCCACGTGCAGGAAGACCGCGCCGAGGAACAGCCCGGTGGCCGTCACCAGCAGGACCGCGGCCGTGCCCAGGACCACCCGGCCGGGCGCCGACCGGACCCGGCGGAGGACGGGCGGCGGGTGCTTGCTCCCGGCGAGCCCGCCGTTCTCCTCGAAGTCGGCGGACTCGGCGTGCTCGGCGTGCTCGGCGGCCTCGGCGCTCTCGGCCATGGACTCCCCCGGGGACGGGCTGGACCGGCACCGCGCCGGCCCGGTCGCGCGCCCATCCTGCCCTACTCCCGGCGTCCTGCGGAGCCCCCGGTCCTCCCGGTCCGCGCCTTCCCGCTACAGGACGAAGGCGTCCTGCCCGGTGCCGCTCACCATCGGACGGCCCGCGCCCTCCCAGGCGTACATCCCGCCGTCGACGTTCACCGCGTCCCGGCCGTTCTGCACCAGGTACTGGACGACCTGCGCGGAACGCCCGCCGACCCGGCAGAGCACGTACAGCCGCTCGTCCGGCAGCTCGCCGATCCGCGCGACCACCTCGCCGATCGGGATGTGCAGCGCGCCCTCAACGTGCCCGGCGTCCCACTCGTCCTGCTCCCGGACGTCCAGCAGGGCGGCTTCCGCGGGCACGGCGGCGGCGTCGATGGCGGGGATCTGCGCAAACATCGTCTGGTTCTCCTGGGCGTCGGGATCGGCCCCGTCATTGTCCCCCACCGGCCCGCCGAGCAGGTTCTCCAGCTCGGCCTGCCGGGCGGCGGCCTTGGCCAGCAGCTGCTCGGCCAGTTCGGTCAGCAGCCCGTCCGGGTCCTGCGGGGCCAGCGCCAGCAGCTCGCCCATCGCGCTGCGCTCCAGCCGGACCTGCTCGGCGGCGAGCTCGCCGATCCGGCCGGTCAGCCACTCCAGCCGACGGCGCAGCCAGCCGAGCCGGTCGGGGGAGCCGACGGCGGGCGCCGCCTCGGGCGCGGTGGACCACTCGTCGGCCAGCGCCTCCAGCGCACCGGTGTCGCCGTACGCGTAGGCCTCGTTGACCCGGGCCAGGAACGCCGCCCGGCGGCCCTGCTCCTGCGGGTCGGTGGACAGGTCGGGGTGGGCGCGGCGGACCAGCTCGCGGTAGATCCGCTGGGCGTCCCGGCCGGGCCGCACCCGGGCGGGCGCGGCGGGCGGCGGCGGGGCCTCCTCCTGGGCGCCCCGCTCGCGGACGCTGTCGAACAGCGCGTCCAGGTCCGGCAGGTCATCGACCCGCTGCCGGGCCTCCCGGGCCCGCCGCAGGTCCTCCGGGTCCCCGGTACGGGCGGCCACCGCCTCGGCGAGCAGCGCGTCCAGCTCGTCCAGCCGGGCGTACAGCGGTCCGAGCAGCTGGTGGTGGATCAGCGCGAAGTTGTCGATCTCGACCCGCAGCGTCCGCACGTCGACGTCCATCGTGAGCCAGGCGAGTTCGGCGGCCTCGACCCGCTCCTCCAGCTCCTGCTGCTCCGGATCGGTCCAGCGGACCGGGATCTGCGCGGTCACCTCTCGCCTCCTCCTGCGTGCCGTCCTGCGACCCTACCGCCCAGGTGCGCGCCGCCGATCCGGGGTGGACGGGGAGTGCGGACCGGCGCACGGCACATGACACGCAACCGATACCGAGGAATCTCCCCGTTTCGCTATCGGCTCCCGGCCCGTCCGTGCTTCGCTGGTATCCGCACAGCATGCCTTCCTCCGGAGAAACGGCCGTCTCCCGACATGGCGGCCAGGCGGGAGCAGACCGAATCCATGGTGGACGATCCCAACTCCACACCGCGTCCGGCGGGCACCGACCCGGCGCCCGGCACCGCACCGGGTGACCAGCCGTCAGGCGTGGTCGCCCTGGTCCGGCTCGCCCTCGTGCTGGTCGACCACGACGGGCGGATCGCCCAGTGGAGCCGGGCCGCCGAGGAACTTTTCGGACACCGCGCGGAGGCGGTCCACGACCGCCCCGCGGCCGGCCTGCTGCCCGCCGCGGAGTCACGCGGCGGGACCGGCCCGGCCGCCCCGGCCGCCGGACGCCGCCGGGACGCCTTCACCGCCCTCGCCGCCCTGACCGCCGACGCCGCCTGGGCGGGCCGGCTGCCCGTGGTCGACCGCGAGGAGCACCCGCGGGACGTGTTCTGGTGGGCCTACCCGGTGGACGGCCCGGCCGGCGGACTGCTCGCCCTGGCCGCCGACGCCCGCCCGCTGCGCTCGTCCGGCCCCCGGCTGGCCGTCGGCGAGCGGCTGCTGCCGTTCGCCGCCGCCCCCGGCGCGCTGGGCGGCTTCCACCGGCTCTCCGCCGCGCTGACCACCGCCGGCCTGCCGGTCCCCCCGCCGCTGGCCGCCCTGCTGCCCCGCTCCCCCGAACGCCGCGGACCGCTGCTCGGCGCACTGGCCCGGGCCGGGCTGCCCGCCCTGCGGCTGGACCCGGCCACCGTCCTGCCGGTGCGGCCCGCCGACCCGGCGGCCGGCACCGCGCACGCCGCGGCCGGGATCGGCCGCCGCTACCCGACCGCGCAGCAGCGCACCGCCCGGCTCGGCCCGCCGCCGCAGCCCGAGCAGTCCGCCCCAGGCCGCCGCCCGGCCGGACCGCTGCCCGCCCAGCGCGAGGCCGCGGCCGCGCAGGCCGCCGCCCCGGCCGCCGCCACCCCGGCCACCGCCGGTCTCGGCGCGCCGGCCACCGGCCCGGCCGTCCCGGCCCCGCCGAGAGGAGGCACCACCATCGAGCAGACCACCGTCGGACCGCCCGCCGCCGCCGTGCCGCAGCCCGCCCCCGCGCCGTCGTCCGGCCGGTTCGGCCCGTTCCTCACCAACGGCCACGCCGGCGAACAGCTCGCCCTGCTCAACGAGGTCGGCGGCAAGGTCGGCACCACCCTCGACCTCGGCTTCACCGCCCACGAGCTGTGCCGGGTGCTGGTCCCCCGGGTCGCCGACTTCGCCTGCGTCGACCTCGTCGACGGCCTGATCTCCGACTCCGAGCTGCCCGAGGCCCGCCCGGACGACGACACGATGCTCCGCCGGGTCGCGCTCGCCTGCAACGAGTCCACCGGCCAGTGGGACCACGTGCTCGCCGAGGGCTCCCTGGTCGCCATGCCCCGCCGCACCCCGCCCGGCATGGCCCTCCAGCTCAACCAGCCGGTACTGGTCCCGGTGATCACCCGGGACGTCGCCGTCGACTACGCCGCCGCGCTCGGCGGCCCGGAACTCGTCCCGGTGGTCTCCGACCGCTCGATGCTGGTGGTACCGCTCTCCGCCCGCGGCACCGTGCTCGGCACCCTCAAACTGCTCCGGCTCCCCGACCGCGGCCCCTTCGACGAGGGCGACGCCGCCACCCTCAAGGAGCTCGCCGCCCGGGCCGCGCTCTCGCTCGACAACGCCCGGCTGCACCGGGCCGAGTCCAGGGTCGCCACCACCCTCCAGCGGTCGATGATCCCGACCCGCCCGCCGCAGATCCCCGGTGTCCAGATCGCCCACCGCTACCTGCCCGGCGACTCGCGGGCCGAGGTCGGCGGCGACTGGTTCGACGCGATCCAGCTGCCCGGCAGCCGGGTCGCCCTGGTGGTCGGCGACGTCATGGGCCACGGCCTGCACTCGGCCGCCGCGATGGGCCGCTTCCGCACCGCGATGCAGACCCTGGCCGCCCTCGACCTGCCGGCCGGCCAACTACTGCGCCACCTGGACAACCTGGCCCACAAGCTCGGCGACGACCACCTCGCCACCTGCCTGTACGCGGTCTACGACCCGATCAACCGGACCTGCGAGCTGGCCAGCGCCGGCCACGTCCCGCCGGTCCTGGTCCACCCCGACGGCACCGGCGAACTGCTGGAGATCCCGGCCGGCGCCCCGATCGGGGTGGGCGGGGTCCCGTTCGTCGCCAAGACCATCGACGTCTCGGACGGCTCGATGCTGGTGCTCTGCACCGACGGCCTGGTCGAGGTGCGGGGCGGCGACATAGGAGCCGGGCTGGCCGCGCTCTGCGGCAATCTGATCGACCCCACGCAGAGCCCCGAGCAGGCCTGCGACGTGGTCCTGGAGCGGCTGCACTCGGACGACCGCAAGGACGACGTCGCCCTGCTGGTGGCCCGCTTCGACGGGGTCGCGCCGAGCGAGGTCGCCACCTGGGACCTCACCGTCGACCAGCGCGAGGTCGGCCGGGCCCGCGCCCTGGTCCGCGAGCAGCTCGCCGCCTGGCACCTGGAGTCGCTCAGCGACACCGTCGTGCTGCTGGTCAGCGAACTGGTCACCAACGCCGTCCGGGTCGCCCGCGACCGGGTCCAGCTCCAGCTGATCCGGGTCGACAAGCTGCTGGTCGAGGTCAGCGACGACAACCACAACCTGCCGTCGCTGGAGCCCGCCGAACAGCTCGGCGAAACCGGCCGAGGCCTCACCCTGGTCACCAAACTCGCCGACCACTGGGGCACCGCCCGAAAAGCGGTCGGCAAGGTGGTCTGGTTCGAACTGCCCCTCTGATCGGAGCCCACTCGCCTCCGGACCGCTCCTACCCGGCGCCGACGTCCGGCTCGTGGCCTGCGTGCTCGTCGGCTGCGTGCTCGTCGGCTGCGGCCGGGGTGAGCGGGCCGGCGGGGCTACGGCACGGCGGCGGCGCCGGCCGGGGTGCGCAGGCGGGCGTCGGCGGCCGCCTCCAGGGAGGCGGTGGCCGCCGCCACCACGGCCGCCGCCCCGACCCCGGTCAGAACCCGCGGCCAGAAGTCCCCGAACACCTCCACCGAGACCGCGATCAGCAGCGCCGCGATGACCGCCACCACGTGCTCCATGCCCGCCAGGTTCGGCAGCACGATCGCCTCACCGACCATCAGCGCCACCACCAGCCCGGCGGTGAACCAGGCCCGACAGCGGAACGCGATGCAGATCGCCAGCGCCACCACCGCGGCCGACGGCCCGGTGTCCCGCACATGGGCGACCCACTTCGGGAACCCGAAGAGGTGGTCCGGGCCGATCGCCACGCCGACCCGGGCGAACAGCGTCCCGGCCAGCGTGCAGGTGTAGGCCACCACCAGGGTCAGCCGCCGGCCGAGCACGATCTCGGCGATCCCGAACACCACGAAGACCTGCGCCAGCGCCCCCCACACCGGCAGGTCCAGGGCCGGCACGTACAGCGACAGCGGCGTCCGCAGCAGCGAGACCTCCAGCGGCAGCGCCGCCTTCACCACCCCGATCTGGGTGACCAGGCGCTCCCCGCCCGGCAGGTGCTGGACGATGCTGAACAACAGGATCAGACAGGTCGCCGCGGTGGCGAACGGGACGGCTGCGAACTTCCTGCGGACCACCCGCTCCCGGACCGTTCCGAACAGCGTTCCCCACTCGGCGACAGCGGCCTCTCGGGCAATAGCCACCGGCCCCTTTCGCACGCCCCCCGCGTGGGCCCTCCGCATCACAATCCGTTCTCCAAATCCCCGTGGCCGCAAGCGCCTTCCTGCGTACTCCCACATTAGAAGGCGCTTTACGGGACCACATCGGCATTTGTGCCGATCCCCGTCATCCTCAGGGGGGAGGAGCCACCCCGAAATCCCCCCATCCGGGTGCCCGGCCCCCTCCGCCCCCCGGCGGAGGGTCTACCCCTTCCCGCCCCGTGCCGCCACCGGCACGCGGGGCGCCTCGACGGCGGGCGGCCCCTGGTGCCGGCGACGGAACAGCGCGGGCAGGCTCGGTGCGGTGATGAAGCCCTCGGCCCGGGCACTGGCGATACCGATCCGCGGAATCTCGCTGCTCTTCTCGAACAGCAGATAACGCGGTTCCCAGATCGGCCGGTACTTGGCATTGGCCCGGTAGAGCGATTCGATCTGCCACCACCGCGAGAAGAAGCCGAGAACGGAACGCCAGAGCCGCAGCACCGGCCCGGCGCCGAGCTTCGACCCGCGCTCGAAAACGGACCGGAACATTGCGAAGTTCAACGAGACCCGGGCCAGATTCACCTCGCCGGCACGCTGCAGGAGTTCGATCACCATGAACTCCATCAGACCGTTCTCGGTGTCCCGGGCCCGGCGCATGAGATCCAGCGAAAGCCCGTCCGCCCCCCACGGCACGAAGCTGAGCAGCGCCTTCAGCTCCCCGTCCGCGTCGTGGCACTCCAGCATCACGCAGCGCCCGTCGCCGGGGTCGCCGAGCCGGCCGAGCGCCATCGAGAAGCCGCGCTCGGTCGCGCCGTCGCGCCACTGGTCGGCCTTGGCGACCAGGTCGGCCATCTCGCTCTCGGGGATCTCCTCGTGGCGGCGGATCCGCACCGTGTACCCGGCCCGCTTGACCCGGTTGTAGGCCTGGCGAACCACCCGCATCGCCCGGCCGTCCAGCGAGAACTCGTCCAGCTCGACGATCGCCTCGTCGCCCAGCTCCAGCGCGTCCAGACCGTGCCGGGCGTAGATCACGCCGGCCTCCTCGGAGGCGCCCATCACGGCCGGCGCCCAGGCGTGCTCCCGGGCCTCGGCCAGCCAGGCGTCGATCGCGCCCGGCCAGGCCTCCGGGTCGCCGATCGGGTCGCCGGAGGCCAGCGAGACTCCGCCGACCACCCGGTAGGTGACCGCCGCCTTGCCGCTCGGCGAGAAGATCACCGCCTTGTCCCGGCGCAGCGCGAAGTAGCCGAGCGAGTCCCGCTCGCCCTGCTTGTCCAGCAGCACCCGCAGCCGCTGCTCGTCCTCGGCGGTGAGCAGTTCCTTGCCGCGCGGGCTGCGGAACGCCACGTAGAGGACGAGCAGGAAGAGCAGCCCGCCCATGGTGTTGATGACCGCGTTCACCCAGGTCGGCGCGTCGATCACGGAGCGCAGGTGCTCGGACGGGGTGACGGTGACCATCCGGCCGACCGAGTAGCGGAACATGTCCCAGAAGTCGGCGTCCGGCAGCCTGTTGGTCAGCATGACCAGCGCGGCGCCGACCACGCCGCCGAAGCCCAGGCCGGCCACGAAGGTGGCGGCGGCGGTCTTCGGGTTGGAGCGGTCGCCCTTGGAGGTGAACTCCTTCCGGCCGACCAGCAGCGCCAGCACGAAACCGCAGGTCAGAACGGTGGAGACATAGTTCAGCGGGTGCCGGTCGAAGCCCTCGTCGGGCAGCGACATGGCGCCCAGGTAGAGCAGCGCGAACAGCCCGGCCAGGGCGGCGTTGAAGATCCACGCGGCCCGCTTGCGGCGCCGCATGGCGACCGCCAGGAAGACCGAGAGCACCGCGCTGCTCAGGCCGGCGGTCATCAGGTAGGGGGTGAAGTACTCGCCCTCGTTGTGCGTCTCGACCTGGTCCCGGAACGGCACCAGCAGCACGGTGACGAGGTTGAGCAGGGCGATCAGCCGCAGGTACCAGACCGTCGCCACGGCGGCCCGCGGACGCCAGCGCGCCATGACGGCGCCGGGCCCGGAACCGGACCCGGTGGGGGAGGTGGAGGGCTCCGGCTTCACAGTGGACGACACAGCTCAATTCCAAACGATCAGGTGGCGGGTCGCATCCGCACACGACCCGGCTGGACGCCCCACCTCGGCCGGCAGGCCGACTGAGCGGCAGCCAATTTCCATGGTTCCCCACCGATGATGAGAATTGCGTGAACCAGGTAGCGGATTCACACCCCCGCCGTTCGGCGGGGGTCGCCCGACCGGTACGGCACCGGCAAAGCCGCCGGTCAGGCCCTACCCTCGATTCCAGTCATGCGGACCGGCCCGGCCCGGCCGCCGAACCGAGGAGGGCCCCATCGCCACCACCCGCGTGCTGATCGTGGACGACGAGATCCTGGTCCGGTCCGGGCTCGGCCTCATCGTCGGCTCCGCCCCCGACCTGGAGGTGGTCGGCGACTGCTCCGGCGCGCAGACCGAGGAGCACGTCAAGCGGCTGCGTCCGCACGTGGTGCTGCTCGACATCCGGATGCCCGACATGGACGGCATCTCGGTGCTCCGCCGGCTCCGGGCCCTGCCCGACCCGCCGGCCGTGGCGATGCTCACCACCTTCGACACCGAGGAGTACATCGGCACCGCGCTGCGCGCCGGGGCCTCCGGCTTCCTGCTCAAGGACACCGCCCCGGAGCAGCTGGTGCACGCCGTCCGGGTGCTCGCGGCGGGCGGCAACATCCTCTCCCCGACGGTGACCCGCACCGTGATCGGCGGCTACGTGGACGGCGGCGGCCCGGACGCCGAGGCCGCCACCCTGGCCCGCACGCTGACCGGCCGGGAGCTCGACGTGCTGGCGCTGCTGGGCGAGGGCCTGTCCAACGCCGAGATCGCCGACCGGCTGTTCCTCGGCACCGGCACCGTGAAGGACCACATCAGCGCGATCCTCGGCAAGCTCGGCGCCGCCAACCGGGTCCAGGCGGCCGTGATCGCCCACCGGGCCGGGCTGGTGCGCCCGAAGCCGAGCGACGGGGCATGAGCGGCGGCGCCGCTGCCGCCCGACGACCGCCGGCCGGGCTCACCGCGCCCTGGCTGATGCTCCTGCTGCCCGCCCTCTACTCGCTGGTGGACGCCGCCCTGGTGGCCCGGGGCGCCCCGCCGTGGCAGACCCTGCTGTCGGTGCTGGCCGCCGTCGCCCTGCTGTGGCGGCGGCGCTTCCCGGTCACCGTGCTGCTGCTGACCATGCCCGGCAGCTACCTCGACGACATCTGGCTGGCCCCGATCACCGCCGTCTACACGGTGGCCGCCGAACGCCCCCGGCCCCGGGTGGTGGTGCCCTGCGCCACCCTGTTCGCCCTGGTCGAGTTCTTCCACTGGCCGGTCTCCGAGCAGACCTTCACGATCAGCCGGGACACCGCCCTGTACGCCATCCAGTCCGTGATGCTGGCGGCCGGCCCGGCCGCCACCGGGCTGCTCTCCCGGACCCGGCGCGAGCTGGCGTCCCGGCTGGACGAGCTGACCCGCGGCCAGGAGCGGGAGAGCCGGCTGCTCGCCGAGCGGGTCCTCAGCGAGGAGCGCGGCCGGCTCGCCCGGGAGATGCACGACGTGGTCTCGCACCAGGTCAGCCTGATCAGCATCCAGGCCGGCGCGCTCCAGGTGTCCACCCCCGACCCGGCGGCCGCCGGCGTCGCCAGGACCATCCGCGAACTGTCCGTGCGCACCCTGGAGGAGCTGCGCCAGATGGTCGGGGTGCTGCGGGCCGGCGGTCCGCGGACGGGCACCCCGCTGGCCCCGCAGCCCCGGCTGGCCGACCTGCCCCGGCTGATCGAGGAGAGCGGGCTGACCGCGGACGCCGAACTCGTCCCGGGCGACCGCCCCTGGCCGGAGGCGGTCGAGCGGGCCGCCTACCGCACGGTGCAGGAGGCGCTCACCAACATCACCAAGTACGCGCCCGAGGCCGCGGTCCACGTCCGGGTGCGGGCCCGCGGGCGGCGACTGCGGGTGGAGGTGCGCAACGAGGCGCCGCCGGTCCGCCCCGTGCAGATCCTGCCGGGCGGCGGCCACGGCCTGGTCGGCCTGCGCGAACGCGCCCAGCTGCTCGGCGGTTCGCTCACCGCCGGTCCGACCCCGGACGGCGGCTTCGAGGTCCGCGCCGACCTCCCGGCCCCTTCCTCCTGACCGCACGGGCAGTCCCCCGGGGTCCCGCCGTCCCGGTGGGGGACGAAGAACAAGAAAGCCCCGCAGATCCGAAGATCTGCGGGGCTTCGCTGTGCGCGAGGGGGGAGTTGAACCCCCACGCCCTTTCGGGCACTGGAACCTGAATCCAGCGCGTCTGCCTATTCCGCCACCCGCGCATGGGTGTTTTCACCGCTTGCCGGTCGATCAGCCGACCCGCTCGGTACCATGTGGTCTTCGCGGCTCTTCGATCGGGCCACCCGGTGGGCGCCCCTTCCGACGTGGAAAACATTAGCACGACCTGGGGGTCACCTCCGAATCCGTTCCCCGCGGCACCCGAGCGCATCCGAACGGATGCCCGACGGACAGGCGGGCGAAGGACGGCGGTCCCGACCGGCGGGTAGCCCTGGCATGGTGCCGCCCGGATGCGTCACCCTGTGTGTCCGAGCCCACCCCCGGGCACCACGTGGTCCGGGAACCGTACGGATGGCCCCGGCGTGGATACGATCAGTACGGAAGTACCGCAAGTAGGCACGACCGGCTCCTCCCGGACACCGGTCGGCAGGCAGGCGAACGAACCCTGGAAGGGGGTGCCCCATGGGAGTGCTGAAGAAGTTCGAGCAGCGACTTGAGGGTCTCGTCAACGGCACCTTCGCCAAGGTGTTCAAGTCCGAGGTCCAGCCCGTGGAGATCGCCGGAGCGCTGCAGCGCGAGTGCGACAACAACGCGAGCATCTGGAACCGCGACCGGACCGTCGTGCCCAATGACTTCATCGTCGAGCTCAGCTCGCACGACTACGAACGGCTGAGCCCCTACTCCGGACAGCTGGGCACCGAGCTCGCCGGCATGGTCCGCGAGTACGCCGAGGCACAGCGCTACAGCTTCATGGGCCCGCTCCAGGTGAACCTGGAGAAGGCCGAGGACCTCGACACCGGCCTGTACCGGGTGCGCAGCCGCACCCTCGCCGCCGAGGAGCCGCAGCAGCACGCCCCCGCGCACCCGACCCAGCCCGGCTACGGCCGCCCGCCGGCCGCCCAGGCCCCCGGCGCGCCGTGGCAGCAGCCCGGCGCCGCCCCCTACGGCGCGCCCCCGCCGCCGCCCGCCGCGCCCCCGGCCATGCCCCCCGGCCCGCCCGCTCCGGCCGGCGGCAATGTGCGCCCGTTCCCCGGCGCCGGCCACGGCACCGCGGTCCGCCGCTGGATCGAGGTCAACGGCGCCCGCCACCAGATCACCGGCAACGCCTGCGTGCTCGGCCGCTCCACCGAGGCGGACGTCCGCATCGACGACCCCGGGGTCTCCCGCAAGCACGCCGAGATCCGGCCCGGCACCCCCGCGATGGTGCTGGACCTCGGATCCACCAACGGCATCGTGGTGGACGGGCAGCACACCCAGCGCGCTACGCTCCGCGACGGCTCTCGAATCGTCGTGGGCTCCACCACCATCGTCTACCGACAGGTCGAAGGGTAGAGCGGGCGCGGTTATGTCAGAACTGACCCTCACGGTCATGCGGCTGGGTTTCCTGGCCGTGCTGTGGCTGTTCGTGATCGTCGCGGTCCAGGTGATCCGCAGCGACCTGTTCGGAACGCGGGTGAACCCGCGGGCCTCCCGCCGGGGCGGCGGTGCCGCCACGGCCGCGCCCGCACCGGCGCCACCCGGGCGCGCCCCGCAGGGCCAGCCGGCCCCGGGCGGTCCGCCGACCCAGGGCGGCGGGCGGCGCCGCGGCGCCCCGACCCAGCTCGTCGTGGTGCAGGGCTCGCTGGCCGGCACCACCGTCGCGCTGCAGGGCCAGACCATCACGCTCGGCCGCGCCCACGACTCCACCATCGTGCTGGACGACGACTACGCGTCATCCCGGCATGCCAGGATCTATCCCGACCAGACTGGGCAGTGGACGGTGGAGGATCTAGGCTCCACCAACGGCACCTATCTGGACCGTCAGCGCCTGACCGCGCCGACCCCGCTCCAGCCGGGCATGCCGATCCGTATCGGCAGGACCGTCATCGAACTGCGGAAGTAGTAGCGCATGAGGGACAGCATCCCGTCCATGACCCAGAGGGGGGCACAGGTCGCATGACCCTGGTGCTGCGCTTCGCCGCCGGCTCCCACAAGGGACTGATCCGGGAGGGGAACGAGGACTCCGGCTATGCCGGTCCGCGGCTGCTGGCCGTGGCCGACGGCATGGGCGGCGCGGCGGCCGGTGAGGTCGCGTCCTCCGAGGTGCTCGGCTCGATCGTCCGGCTGGACGAGGACGTGCCGGGCGCCGACCTGCTGACCCTGCTCGGCGACGCGGTCCAGGGCGCCAACGACCGGCTCCGCCAGATGGTCGAGGAGGACCCCCAGCTCGAAGGCATGGGCTGCACCCTCACCGCGATGCTCTGGACCGGCCAGCGGATGGGCCTGGTGCACGTCGGCGACTCCCGCGCCTACCTGCTGCGGGACGGTGCGCTGGTGCAGATCACCCAGGACCACACCTGGGTGCAGCGGCTGGTCGACGAGGGCCGGATCACGCCCGAGGAGGCCGAGACCCACCCGCAGCGCTCGCTGCTGATGCGCGCCCTGGACGGCCGCGGCCAGGTCGAGCCCGACCTGTCGATCCGCGAGGTCCGGGCCGGCGACCGCTACCTGATCTGCTCCGACGGCCTCTCCGGCCCGGTCAGCCACCAGACCCTCCAGGACACCCTGGGCAGCTTCTACTCGCCCGAGCAGACCGTGCAGGAGCTGATCCAGCTCGCCCTGCGCGGCGGCGGCCCGGACAACATCACCTGCATCGTGGCGGACGTCCTGGACGTCGGCGCCACGGACACCCTGAGCGGACAGTTCAACGACGTGCCGGTGGTGGTCGGCGCGGTCGCCGAGACCCCGCCGTCCTCGGCCGCCGCCGACCGCTCGATCGCGGACACCCCGGCCGGCCGCGCCGCCGGACTGGGCCGCGGCCCCCAGGGCGCCTTCGGCCCCGCCGAGGGCTACGCCGCCGGCCACCCCGACGGCCAGGGCGGCTTCGGACCGGCCGAGGGCTACCCGGAGGGCCGCGGCACCGAGCCCGGGGCCTACGGGGACGAGGACTACGACGACGAACCGCCCCGCAAGAGGCGCGGGAACCGGGCGCTGACCTTCTCGCTGGTCGGCCTGGTCACCCTGGGCCTGCTCGGTGCGGGCGGCTTCTTCGGCTACCAGTGGACCCAGAGCCAGTACTACGTCGGCGCCGAGGGCGACCACGTCGCCGTCTACCAGGGCGTCAACCAGAGCCTGGCCGGGCTGAGCCTGTCCTCGGTGCACACGCCGTACAAGGACATCGAACTCAAGTACCTCCCGCAGGACCAGCGCACCCACGTCACCAACACCATCTCGGCGGCCAGCCTCGGCGACGCCGACGACAAGGTGAAGA
The DNA here is from genome assembly GCF_042802195.1 of Kitasatospora sp. NPDC057500. NCBI lineage: Bacteria > Bacillati > Actinomycetota > Actinomycetes > Kitasatosporales > Streptomycetaceae > Kitasatospora > Kitasatospora sp. NPDC057500. Next base: position 32,464 of record NZ_JBHVER010000060.1, read on the forward strand.
AGCTGGGCGAGCAGGCCGCGTTCTGCCGGAAGGTCGCCGACGTCCGGGCCGCGGCCGCCAACCCGCCCGCGCCGGGCGCCGTCCCGGCACCCGGCCAGCAGCCGGTCCAGCAGGCCGCGGGGACGGTCGCGACGCAGGCCGGGTTCGTGGCGGCCGGCACGCCCAGCCCGTCGGCCACCGGCCGCGCCCCGGCCGCCGGAGTCCCCGCGAACACCCCGGCCCCGGGCGTCACCACCCCGGTGGCCACGCCCAGCCAGAGCGCCGCGGCCCCGGCGGCCCCGCAGGGCGACCTGCCCGGCCTGACCGACGAGGAGCGGCAGCGCGCCGACTCCTGCCCCAAGCCGTGATGGACGCGACCCGACATAGGCCCGCCCGGCGCGGGGCCGCCGGCCGTCAGGGAGCGGCTACGACGTGAGTGAGCGAAGCGTGGGGGTCCCCCCGGCCGGAGGTCGGGGGAGAGCCGTCAAGAGGCACGCATGGGCGAATGCCCCTGCCGGGCGTAGCGAGGCGGGAGCATGAGCACCTTCGATGTGAGCAGCGACGCCAACCGCCGGGACACCGGTGTGCCGGCCGACCGCGCGTCCTCGCGGCGCCGCCGCAACACCACCATCTCCCCGCAGGCTTCGCCGAACCGGCGCAACACCGAGCTGGCGATGCTCGCCTTCGCGGTGGTGCTACCGGTCCTGGCGTACGCCAACGTGGGCCTGGCGATGGACGGCGAGCTGCCGGCCGGCATGCTCGGCTACGGCGCCGGCATGGGCGCGCTGGCGCTGATCGCGCACCTGCTGATGCGCAGGTTCGCGCCCTACGCGGACCCGCTGATGCTGCCGATCGCCACCCTGCTGAACGGCCTCGGCGTGGTGATGATCTGGCGGCTCGACAAGGCCGGACCGCTGCTGCACAACAACTTCCCGGCCGCCTCCAACCAGCTGATGTGGTCCGGCCTGGGCGTCGCGGGCTTCATCGTGGTGATGGTCTTCCTCAAGGACCACCGGGTCCTCCAGCGCTACACCTACATCTCGATGGTGGTGGCCCTGGTCCTGCTCGCCGCGCCGGCGTTCTTCCCGGAGCGCAAGGAGGACTTCGGTGCCAAGATCTGGATCCGGATGGGCTCCTTCTCGATCCAGCCCGGTGAGTTCGCCAAGATCATCCTGACGGTGTTCTTCGCCGGCTACCTGATGGTCAAGCGGGACGCCCTGGCACTGGCCAGCCGCCGGTTCATGGGCCTGTACCTGCCGCGCGGGCGCGACCTCGGCCCGATCATCGTGATCTGGCTGCTCAGCCTGCTGATCCTGATCTTCGAGAACGACCTCGGCTCGTCCTTCCTGTACTTCGGCCTCTTCGTGGTGATGCTCTACGTCGCCACCGAGCGGACCAGCTGGATCGTCTTCGGCCTGCTGATGTCGGTCGGCGGCGCGGTCGCGGTGGCCTCCACCACCAGCCACGTGAAGACCCGCATCGACGCCTGGCTCAACCCGATGGCCGCCTTCGAGCCCAACCACGCGCCGTACGCCACCGAGCAGATCGGCCAGGCGCTGATGTCGTTCGGCTCCGGCGGGGTGACCGGCTCGGGCCTCGGCCAGGGCCGTTCCTGGCTGATCGACTTCGCCGCCAAGAGCGACTTCATCCTCGGCTCCTTCGGCGAGGAACTCGGCCTCACCGGCATGATGGCGATCTTCATGCTGTACGCCCTGCTGATCCAGCGCGGCCTGCGCACCGCGATCGCCGCCCGGGACCCGTTCGGCAAGCTCTTCGCCGTCGGCCTCTCCTCGGCGATGGCGCTCCAGGTCTTCGTGGTCGCCGGCGGTGTCACCGGCCTGATCCCGCTGACCGGTATGACCATGCCGTTCCTCGCCCAGGGCGGGTCCTCGGTGGTCGCCAACTGGGCGCTGGTCGCGATCCTGCTGAAGATCAGCGACAACGCCCGCCGCCCCGGGGTGGAACCCACCCCCACACCCGAGATCCAGGGGGGTACCGCCTCGTGAACAAGCCGATCCGCCGGGTCTCGATCTTCTGCCTCGTGCTCGTCCTGGCCCTCATGGTGCGCACCAACTGGATCCAGGGCGTGCAGGCCGACGAGTGGGCGAGCAACAAGTACAACAAGCGCCAGGTCTACGACCGCTACGCCTACCCGCGCGGCAACATCATCGTCGACGGCCAGCCGATCACCCAGTCGACCTTCGTGAACGGCCTGCGCTACAAGTACAAGCGGTCCTGGACCGACCCCCAGATGTACGCCCCGGTGACCGGCTACTCCTCGCAGGCCTTCGGGTCCAGCCAGCTGGAGCAGTTGGAGGACGGCATCCTCTCCGGCAGCGACGACCGGCTGTTCTTCCGCAACACCCTGGACATGCTGACCGGCGAGCAGAAGCGCGGCGGCGACGTCGTCACCACGATCAACTCCAAGGCCCAGAAGGCCGCCTTCGACGGGCTCGGCAACAAGAAGGGCGCGGTCGTCGCGCTCGACCCGAAGACCGGCGCGATCCTCGCCCTGGTCTCCACGCCGTCCTACGACCCGGCCAGCTTCGCCGGCAACGAGACCTCGGACAGCAAGGCCTGGACCGACCTCAACGCCGACCCGAGCAAGCCGATGCTCAACCGGGCGCTGCGCGAGACCTACCCGCCCGGCTCGACCTTCAAGCTGGTCACCGCGGCGGCCGCGTTCGAGAACGGGCTCTACCAGAACATCGACGACCAGACCCAGACGCCGGACCCGTACACCCTGCCGGGCACCAACTTCGTGCTGAAGAACGAGTCCGACCGGGAGCAGTGCGGCAACGCCACCATCAAGTCCGGCATGGACCAGTCCTGCAACACGGTGTTCGCCAAGATGGGCGCCGACCTGGGCAAGGACAAGATGCGGGTGCAGGCCGAGAAGTTCGGCTTCAACAGCACCGTCGACACGCCGATCCGCTCGGAGAAGAGCGTCTTCCCGTCCAACTCCACCCCGGACGGCACCGCCCAGGACGCGATCGGCCAGCACGACACCCAGGCCACCCCGCTGCAGATGGCGATGGTCTCCGCGGCGATCGCCAACAACGGCACGCTGATGCAGCCCTACCTGGTCGCCGAGGAGCGCTCCGCCTCGCTGACCACCATCTCCAAGCACACCGACAAGCAGTTCTCCCAGCCGGTCAGCCCGGCCACCGCGGCCAAGCTCCAGGAACTCATGGTCTCGGTGGTCGAGAACGGCACCGGCAAGAACGCCCGGATCCCCGGCCTCACCGTCGGCGGAAAGACCGGCACCGCCCAGCACGGCGAGGGCAACGCGGGCCTGCCGTTCGCCTGGTTCACGTCCTACGCCAAGGCCTCCGACGGCCGCTCGGTGGCGGTCGCGGTGGTCGTCGAGGACGGCTCCAACAACCGCGACGGCATCAGCGGCGGCCGGCTCGCCGCGCCGATCGCCAAGTCGGTGATGCAGGCCGTCCTGGGCAAGTGACGGGAAGCGCCGGCGGGTGAGGGAAATGTCACGATCGGCACCCCTGTCCGGATACCGGTCTGATATCGGCCTGCGGCCGACTCGGGTCCCGCGCGGTCCGACCGGTAGCGTATCCGCAGCAACGGGTGTACCCGTTGCCGTCCACGCGGTGCCGGACGGTCCTGACAGCAGAACCATCCGGGTCCCGGACGGCGTCACACGGAGCGTGCGGGGACACCTACGTCACAACCTCACCGGCGGGTGAGGGAGAGGGTCGGAACTATGGAAGAGCCTCGTCGCCTCGGCGGCAGGTACGAGCTCGGCGGCGTCCTCGGACGCGGCGGCATGGCCGAGGTGTACCTCGCCCATGACACCCGGCTCGGCCGCTCCGTCGCCGTGAAGACGCTCCGGGCCGACATGGCCCGTGATCCGTCGTTCCAGGCCCGCTTCCGCCGTGAGGCGCAGTCCGCGGCGTCACTGAACCACCCCGCGATCGTCGCCGTGTACGACACCGGCGAGGACTACATCGACGGCATCTCCATCCCGTACATCGTGATGGAGTACGTCGAGGGCTCCACGCTGCGCGAGCTGCTGCACTCCGGCCGCCGGCTGCTGCCGGAGCGGGCGCTGGAGATGACCATCGGCATCCTCCAGGCCCTGGAGTACTCGCACCGGGCCGGCATCGTGCACCGCGACATCAAGCCCGCCAACGTCATGCTCACCCGGCAGGGCAACGTCAAGGTGATGGACTTCGGCATCGCCCGCGCGATGGGCGACGCCGGCATGACGATGACGCAGACCTCCGCCGTCATCGGCACCGCCCAGTACCTCTCCCCGGAGCAGGCCAAGGGCGAGCAGGTGGACGCCCGCTCCGACCTCTACTCCACCGGCTGCCTGCTCTACGAGCTGCTCACCGTCCGCCCGCCGTTCGTCGGCGACTCCCCCGTGGCGGTCGCCTACCAGCACGTGCGGGAGGAGGCCCAGCCGCCGTCCGTCTTCGACCCCGAGGTGCGCCCCGAGGTCGACGCGATCGTGCTGAAGGCGCTCGCCAAGGACCGCGACTACCGCTACCAGACCGCCGACGAGATGCGCGACGACATCGAGCGCTTCCTCGACGGCCTGCCGGTGGCCGCCGCCCAGCAGGCCGCCGCGTACGGCATGGGCGCCGCCGGGTACGGCTACGACCAGAACGGCTACCCGCAGCAGCACGACCCGTACGGCCAGACCAACGTGCTGCCGCAGCAGGCGCCCGGCGGGCCGACCACCGTGCTGCCGCAGGCCGCCCCGGCCGGCTACCCCGCCCAGTCCCAGGCCGGCGGCTACGACGACGGCTACGGCCAGACCTACGCCGGTACCCAGGGCGGCGGCAACGACGGCTACGACGACGGCTACGGCCGCGGCGGCCGGCGGGCCGAGGAGCCGCCGAAGAAGAGCAACACCTCCTGGATCCTGCTGGCGGTCGCCGCCGTGCTGGTCCTGGTCGGCACCTTCTTCGTCGCCCAGGCGATGTTCAGCAACAAGAAGGGCGACGACAAGAAGGAGACCCCGCAGGTCTCGGCGCCCAACCTGGTCGGCAAGACCCTGGCCGAGGCCAGGACGATCCTCGCCCAGGCCGGTCCCAAGCTGGTGGTCGCCGAGGGCGAGAAGATCGCCTGCCCGGACACCAACGTCAAGAAGGACCAGGTCTGCACGCAGAACCCGGCGGTCGGCACCCAGGTCGCCGAGGCCGCCACGATCACCGTGCAGCTGTCCTCCGGCCCGGCCAAGACCCCCGTGCCGAGCGTGGTCGGCAAGACCAAGGACCAGGCCATCAAGGCGCTCGCGGACGCCGGCTTCGCCAACGTCACGACCGACTACAAGGACGACGACAACGTCCCGCTGGACCAGGTCATCTCGCAGGACCCGGCCTCCGGCGGCGCGGACCCGTCCGCCGCGGTCAAGCTGACCGTCTCGCAGGGCAAGGCCAAGATCAACGTGCCGAGCGTGGTCGGCCAGCAGAAGGAGGCCGCGCAGGCCGCGCTGGAGGGCGCGGGCTTCCAGGTGGACGCCTCGAAGACGGCGCAGACCACCGACCCGGCCAAGGTCAACACGGTCGCCTCGCAGAACCCGGCGGGCGGCAAGCAGCCGGCCAACACCAAGATCACCCTGACCATCTACAAGGCGCCGGACAAGATCACCGTCCCGCCGCTGGTCAACCAGTCGCTCGAAAAGGCCACCAAGACCCTGCTGGGCATGGGCCTGCAGTACAGCGTCGTCTCCGGCCCGCAGGACCCGAACGCGATCGTCACCGTGTCGAACCCGCCGGCCGGGACCCAGGTGGACCCGAACACCTCGGTCGGGCTGATGACCAAGCCGGTGGAGCCGCCCAAAGGGAACGACACCCCCACACTTCCCGGAATCCCCGGGATTCCCAACCCCAACCCCACGAACACCAAAGGGGGACCCAACGGCAACAACTAAGCCCTGGTTCCCCTGGCTCTGAGCAGCTCGGGGTCGGACCGGCCGGTTGAGTCGTTCCCCGACAACGCCCGAG
>NZ_JBHVER010000061.1:0-38239 GCF_042802195.1 Kitasatospora sp. NPDC057500
GCCGCGCTGGCCGCGCGCCGGGGGCCGACGTGATCCGAACGAGGGGGTTCAAGCCAGGACCGGCTCCCGGTCGGCCTCCTCGACGGCGGCCGGGACGGCCCGGCCGGCGTCCTTCCGCCGCCCGGGCAGCGCGAACATCAGCAGGAACACCACCCCGAGCACCCCCAGCACCCACCACATCGCGTGCTGGAACGCCCCGACGAACGGCTCACCGGCCACCGTCCCGGACGGCACCGCGCCGAAGAACGCCACCGACACCAGGCCCAGGCCGAGCGCCAGGCCCACCTGGTTCACCGTGTTGATCAGCCCGGACGCCGACCCGGCGTGCTCCCGCGGGACCTCCGCCAGCACCGCGTCCGTGATCGGCGCGACGATCAGGCCCATCCCGACGCCCATCACCACCAGCGGCAGCACCATCTGCCAGGGCGAGATTCCGGTGCCGTACCGGTGCGCCTCCGCGATGTAGACGAGCACGCCGAGCGCCATCACCAGCGCGCCCGCCTGGAGCACCTTGCGCCCGAACCGGGGGACGAGCTTCTGCACGGAGAGACCGGCCGCCGTCGAGACCGCGATCGAGAACGGGATGCCGGTCGCCCCGGCCTTCAGCGGGCTCCAGCCGAGGCCCAGCTGCATGTAGAGCGTCCAGACCAGGAAGAAGATCCCGGAGACCACGCCGAAGGTCAGCTGGACGCCGATGCCCGCCGCGAAGGACTTCACCCGGAACAGCGACAGCTCCACCAGCGGCGAGCCGTCCCGCCGGGTCTTCACCCGCTCGTAGGCGACGAACAGCGCGAACACGGGCAGGCTGCCGACCATCGTCAGGTGTCCCCAGAGCGGCCAGCCGGCCTCCCGGCCGTGGGTCAGCGGGTAGATCAGCATCAGCAGTCCGGCGCTGGCCAGCAGCACGCCCGGCAGGTCGAGCCGCAGGGCCCGCTCGGCCTTGGACTCGCCGATGAAGACCCGGCCGAGCAGCAGGCCGGCGATGCCGACCGGCAGGTTGATCAGGAAGATCGGACGCCAGCCGAGCCCGAACAGGTCCCACTCGGTCAGCAGCGCGCCGATCAGCGGGCCGCTGACCGCGCCGAGCCCGACCACCGCGCCGAACAGGCCGAACACCTTGCCGCGCTCCTCCGCCGGGAAGGTCGCGTGCACGATCGACAGCACCTGCGGCACCATCAGGGCCGCCGTCCCGCCCTGGAGGATCCGCATCGCGACCAGCATCTCGGAGCCGCTCGCGAGACCGCACAGCGCCGAAGCGATCGTGAACCCGGCTATTCCGATCAGGAACAGCCGCTTGCGACCGTAGATGTCACCCAACCGGCCACCGGTGATCAAGCCGATCGCGAAGGCCAGCGCATACCCGCCGGTCACCCACTGGACGGCGGAGAACGACGCGCCCGTGGACTCCTGGATGCTCGGGATCGCGATGTTCACGATCGTGACGTCCACCAGGTCCATGAACGAGGCCGTCATGACGATCGCCAGCGCGATCCACCTCCGCCGGTCCGCCGCCCGGTCCGCCACCGGGTCCGCCGAATCGGCCCTGTCCTTGCCCACCACACACTCCTCGTCGCCGTTCCTCGTCAGCACGTCGACGAAACTACGGGGCATCTAGGTCAGGTCCTGACCGCTACTTCCGGCACCCTGGTTCCATGACGGACACTCCGGCACGACTCCTCAGCCTGCTCTCCCTCCTCCAGACCCCGCGCGAGTGGCCCGGCAGCGAGCTCGCCGACCGGCTCCAGGTCAGTCCCCGCACCATCCGCCGCGACATCGACCGGCTCCGCGAGCTCGGCTACCCGGTCGAGGCCACCATGGGACCGGTCGGCGGCTACCGGCTGGTCGCGGGCACCGCGATGCCGCCGCTGCTGCTCGACGACGAGGAGGCCGTGGCCATCGCGGTCGGCCTGCGCGCGGCGGCCGGACACGCCGTGGTCGGCATCGAGGAGGCCTCGGTGCGCGCCCTCGGCAAGCTGCTCCAGGTGCTGCCCGCCCGACTCCGCCACCGGGTCGCCACCCTCGACCGGGCCACCCTCCCGCTGCTCAGCGGCGACGGCCCGACCGTCGACCCGGAGGACCTCACCGTGCTGGCGGGCGCCGTCACCAACCGCGAACGCCTGCGCTTCGGCTACCGGGCCGGCGACGGCGCCCAGACCCGGCGCCAGGTCGAACCGGACCGGCTGGTCTCGGCCGGCCGCCGCTGGTACCTGGTCGGCTTCGACCTCGACCGGGACGACTGGCGGCTGTTCCGGGTGGACCGGATCAGCGGGCCGTTCGCCACCGGCGCCCGCTTCACCCCGCGCCCGCTCCCCGCCGAGGACGCCGCCGCGTACGTCGCGGGCAAGCTCCGCCGCCAGTCCCCCACCCCGACCCTGGACGCCACCCTCCACATGCCCGCCGACGAGGCCCGCCACCGCCTCGGCGGCTACGGCGACGCCGACGAGATCGTGCCGGTCGACGAACGGAGCTGCCGCATCCGCTCGCACACCGACGCCCTCGACTGGCTGGCCGTGCGCCTGCTCATGCTCGGCTGCGAGTTCGAGGTCCACTCACCGCCGGAGATGCACACCCGCCTCCGCGACCTCGCCGGTCGCGCGGGCCGCGCCGCCGGCTGACGACCGGCTCAGGCCTCCACCCGGTACCAGGCGTTGCCTGCCCGGAACCACAGCACGCCGTCCCGCCCGTACGCGCGCTCCTGGTCGAGCGCCCCGGGGAGCCGGAGCACCCCGCGCCGCTGCTCCGCCCACCGGCCGTCGGCCGTCCGCCCGTACCAGGCCAACTCGCCGCCCCGGGTGAGGAAGACGCCCCGGTCGCCGGTGATCGCGAAGCCCAGCGGTTCCCGGAACGGGGACGGCACGCTGCGCGAGGTCCCGGCGGCCGGGTCGATCCGGGTGAGGAAGCCGACCAGCTCCTCCGAGTACCAGGCCAGCCAGGCCGCCTTGCCCTCGGTCGCCGCGGCCAGGCCCTCCAGCGGCCATTCGGGCAACTCGCCCTTGCCCGGCCGCCAGACCACCCGCCCGCCGGCGTCCGTCCCGATCAGTCCGGGGCGGGTCAGGGGGTGGTCGCCGTAGACGCCCTCGTCCCCGAAGGCCATCCAGATCCGGCCGTCGCGATCGGTGACGAGCGCTTCGAGGGCATCACCGAGCGAGAGGTCGCGGACCGGCCGTCCCTCGTCGTCCAGGACCACCGCGTTCGGCGCCTCGTCGTCGTCGCCCCGACCGGAGCGGTGCGCGGCGACCAGGAGCCGGTGGCCGGGCAGCAGCGCCAGATGCCCCGGCCGGACCGGCACCTGGACCAGCGACCGCCGCCGCTCGCCCCGGTCGGTCACCGTGACCGACTCCCCGTCGAACGGCGGCAGCACGAGCCCGGGCTGCCCGCCGTCCACCAGCAGCACCGTGAGCCGGCCGTCCGGACCGACCGTCCAGGCCACCGCCCGACGGCCGGCCCGGACGTCCTGCTCCGGCAGCCGCCAGACCTCGGCGGCGGGGACGGCGGCCGGGGCCTTCGGCATCCGGGTCAGACCCCGTACTCGGCCGTGATGACGGCGCGCGCCAGGGTGTGGAAGGTGATGTTGAAGCCGACCTGGGCCGGCGGCGTGTCGGCCGAGACCTCCAGCGCGTCCACGTCGAGCGCGTGCACCGCGAAGGCGTAGCGGTGGGCCGGCCCGGGCGGCGGGGCGGCGCCGTCGTACTTGTTGCCCGGGAAGTCGTTGCGCCCGTGGAACGAGCGCTCCCCCGGCAGATCGGCGTCCGACGCCCCGGCACCACGCGCCAGCCCGGCGGTGCCGGCCGGCAGGTTGAGCGCCAGCCAGTGCCACCACCCGGACCCGGTCGGGGCGTCCGGGTCGTAGCAGGTCACGGCGATCGAGCGGGTCCCCTCCGGCAGCCCGGACCAGGCCAGCTGCGGCGAGGCGTTGGCCCCGCCGTGGACGAACTCCTCGGCCAGCGTCCCGCCCTCGGTGATGTCCTCGCTGGTCAGCGAAAAGGACGGCACCTGCGGCAGGAACTCGTACGGCAGCGGCGGACGCACGCTCATGGAGGGTCACCTCTCGGCACGGCGGGAAAGGGGCTGTCCGGGCCCGGGTTCGGGCCGTCGGACAGGATGCACAGGATTCACCTTAGTGGGGTGACCAACCACCGTTCCCGGCCCTACAGTCGGGTTATGTCCCCGCGATTCGCCCGTCTGCTCCGCGACTCCCGCGCTGCGCTGTTCACGATGCTCGGCGCCCTGGCCGTCATCTGGGCGGTGCAGGTGGCGAACTGGCTCGACGACTACCGGCTCTCCTACGAGTACGGGGTGAGCTCCGGGCGGCTGGACGAGTTGCCGGACGTGCTCACCATGCCGTTGCTGCACTTCGGTTGGGACCACATCGAGGCCAACTCCTGGCCGCTGTTCGCGTTCGGGTTCCTGGCCGCGTACCGGGGGATGAAGCGGTTCCTGCTGGCGACGGTGCTGATCGTGGTGTCCAGCGGGCTGACGGTGTGGTTCTTCGAGCGGCCCGACGTGGTGACGGCGGGGGCCAGCGGGGTGGTGTACGGGTACTTCGGCTACGTGGTGCTGCGCGGGTTGTTCGACCGCAATCCGGTGGACACGGCGATCGGTGTGGTCGTGGCCGCGGTGTACTCGTACCTGCTGCTGGGCGTGCTGCCGAGCGCTCAGGGCGTCAGCTGGCTGGGCCACCTGGGCGGGCTGGTCGGCGGACTGGCCGGCGCCTGGCTGCTGCGAAACCGCGGAGACCGGGGCAACCGGGGAGACCGGGGCGGACGGACGCCGAAGAGCACCCCGAAGTCGGCCGCCGCCCCGGCGGGCCCGGGCGCCGCGCTGCTCAAGGAGCTCGACGACCTGGGCATCTGAGGCCTGCGTCGCCGACACCAGGTCTGGACCGGTCCGGCGGCTGCGGTTAGCGTGAGCAGGCATCCGCCCCCTGCTCCGGAGCCGCACCGTGGAGTCGTCCGTCCTCGCCTTCGCCACCGACCTCCTCGACGAGGGCGCCGACACCTTCTTCGGCAACCTCACCGACCGGGCCGGGGTCGGCGGCGTCACCCTCGCCTCGGTCTACCACGAGGCCCGCGACGTCTTCCCGCACAACCCCCGCCGGGTGATCCGCTACCTGGAGCCGGGCGCCGCCTACTTCCGGCCCGACCCGGCCCGCTGGTCCGGGCGGCGGCTGCGGCCCGTGCCGTCCACCGCGATCGGCGAGCGCGACCCGTTCGCCGAGGCCGCCGAGGAGGCCCGCCGGCGCGGTCTGAAGCTGCACGCCTGGACGGTGTTCTGCCACAACGACCGGCTCGGCTTCGAGCACCCGGACTGCGCGCCCGCCAACGCCTTCGGCGACCGCCACCTCACCGAGCTGTGCCCGGCCCACCCCGAGGTGCGCGAGTACGCCCGCACCCTGGTGGCGGAGCTCGCCCGGTACGGCGTGGACGCGATCCGGGCGGAGTCGCTGCACTTCCACGGCCTGCGCCACGGCTACCACCACGAGCGCTACTTCGAGGAGCTGGGCGCGGCCGCCGAGGCACTGCTCGGGCTCTGCTTCTGCGCCCACTGCCGGGCCGCCGCCGTCCGCGCGGGCGTGCCGGCCGACGAGGTGGCCGAGGCGGTCCGCGCCGAGCTGCGCCGCCGGCTGGCCGACGACGCGGCCGCCGCCGAGCCGGCCGCGCTGGACGAACTCGCGGACGGCGCCGTCGCCGCCTACGTGGACGCCTCGGCGGTGACGGTGACCTCGCTGGCCGCCGAGCTGGCCGAGGAGGCGGCGCGCCACGGCATGCGGCTGACCTTCATGGACGGCGGCGGTCCCGGCACCGGCTGGCTGTCCGGGATCGACCTGCCGGGGCTGGTGAAGGCCGCCCACCGGATCGAGACGCTCGGCTACGCGCGCACCCCGGAGGAGGTCCGGGAGAAGGTCGCCGCCTTCGCCCTGCACGGGGTGCGCCCGCAGGACATGGCGGTGATCCTGCGTCCGATGGCGTCGGACTGCGACGGTCCGGCGAACCTCGCGGCGAAGATCGACGTGCTGCGCGGGCTGGGCGTGCCGGAGGTCGAGTTCTACAACTACGGCCTGATGCGGCTCTCCTCCCTCGACCGGATCGGCGCCGCGCTCGGCTGATCCCTGTCCGGATCCGATCGATCAGTTGCGCGAAATGATCCTGACCATGCCAATATCCGGGCCCTAAGCTCCCCCTCAGCCGTGATCATCCGACGAGGGGGAGCACCCATGTCCACACCACGGATCACCCGCCGCGGCCTGCTCGCCGGAGCCGCCGGCACCGCCGGGGCCGCCGCGCTGGCCACCGTCGCCGGAGCCGGCGAGGCCTCGGCCGCCACCGTCCCGCCGCCCGGCCCGTACGCCCTCAAGCTGCCGCACCAGATCGAGGCCGAGGCGCTGATCGACAATCTGCGCCTGCGCCCCTGGGAGCACCTCGCCAACCGGTACAAGAGGGCCGGCGAGTTCGAGGACGTCCCCACCAGCGTCCGCTGGGGCGCCGCCGGCCATCCGGAGGAGTTCTCCAACCTGTCCCAGTGCTCCTCGTTCCTCACCCTGGTGCTCCAGCGCGCCTACGGCACCGCGCCCACCGCGCCGGCCGGCACCCCGATGCCCTGGGGCGACTACAGCTACGGCTGGGCCACCCGGGAGTACTTCCAGCAGCACTTCATCAAGGACCCGGCCAACCCCAACCCCTACCCGACCGCGGAGAAGTACCAGCAGGCCTTCCTGGACACGGCCTCGCTCCCGCACTTCACCCGCGTCACCAAGCCGGTGAACCTGCGCCCCGGCGACCTGGTGGCCCTCGACTACCACCCGGGCGAGGACAACACCAAGCCCTACACCGGGCACATCGTCATGGTCCGCGAGCGCAAGGGCACCTGGTCCGACCCGGCGGTGGACGCGAAGATCGGCCGCCCGGTCGTCCCGTACGTCTTCGAGGTCATCGACTGCACCAGCGACCCGCACGGCAACCCGGCGCTCGGCGGCACCGCCACCGACCTCTTCCGGGCCTTCCCGGACAGCCGGATCGAGGAGGTCCCGGCCACCACCGGCTCCTCCACCTGGAAGGAGCACGACGGCGTCGGCTACGGCCACATGGTGTTCTACGCGGACGCCGACACCAAGCTGTTCGCGGGCTACCGCTGGAGCCTGAACAGCACGGTGCCGCGCCCGGTCTCCGAGCGCCCGGTCTCGGCCGGACGGGTCTGGCTCGGCGACGGCATCTGAGCGGCGTCCCGAACCGGGCGGACCTCGTCACCTGCGCCGCCGGGACGTCCCGAACAGGCTCCGGGAGATCTCCCTCCCGAGCTGCGTCCCGGCGGAGCGGGCGAAGGACTTCAGCGCCGGGTTGCCCAGCAGCGCCCCGAGCAGCCCGGCGCCCTCCTTCTCCCGCCGCTCCTCCCGCTCCCGGGGCTCGCGGCGCGCCTCCGGCACCGGATCCGGCTCCCCCGCGGGCACCGGCACCGGCTCGGCCGGCGGCCGGGCCGCCCGCGCCGCCAGCTTCTCGTACGCCGACTCCCGGTCCACCGCCTCCCGGTACGCCGCCGTCAGCGCCGACCCGTCCACCGCCGCCCGCAGCGCCGCCGGGTCGAGCGGCCCCATCAGCGACTGCGGCGCCCGCAGCCTGGTCGCCGCGACCGGCGTCGGCGCGCCCTTCTCGGACAGCACCGTGACCACCGCCTCGCCGGTCCCCAGCGAGGTCAGCACCTCCCCCAGGTCGTACGCGGGCGACTTCGGGAAGGTCGACACGGTCGCCTTGAGCGCCTTGGCGTCGTCCGGGGTGAACGCCCGCAGCGCGTGCTGCACCCGGTTGCCCAGCTGCGCCAGCACGTCCCCCGGCACGTCCTTCGGCGTCTGGGTGACGAAGAAGATCCCCACCCCCTTGGAGCGGATCAGCCGCACGGTCTGGGTGATCGCCTCCAGGAAGGCCTTGGAGGCGCCCTTGAAGAGCAGGTGCGCCTCGTCGAAGAAGAAGACCAGCTTCGGCCGGTCGAGGTCCCCGACCTCGGGCAGCTCCTGGTAGAGGTCGGCGAGCAGCCACATCAGGAAGGTCGAGAACAGCCGCGGCCGGTCCTGCACCGCGGGCAGCTCCAGCACCGAGACCACGCCCCGGCCGTCCGCGGAGAGCCGCAGCAGCTCGGCGGTGTCGAACTCCGGCTCGCCGAAGAACGCCCCGGCGCCCTCGTTCTCCAGCAGGGTGAGCGAGCGCAGGATCACCCCGGCGGTGGCGGCGGAGAGCCCGCCGATGCCCTTCAGCTCCTCCTTGCCCTCGGGCGAGGTGAGGAAGGTGATGACCGCCGTGAGGTCCTTGAGGTCGTACAGCTCCAGGCCGCGGCGGTCGGCGTAGTGGAAGACCAGGCCGAGCGAGGACTCCTGGGTCTCGTTCAGCTCCAGCACCTTGGCCAGCAGCAGCGGCCCGAAACTGGTCACCGTCGCCCGCAGCGGGATGCCGGTGCCCTGGCCGCCGAGCGCGTAGAACTCGGCGGGGCAGCCGCGCGCCTGCCAGTCCTGGCCGACCTCGGCGGCCCTGGCGGCGGTCCGCCCGCCCGGCTCGCCGGGCGCGGCCACCCCGGAGACGTCTCCCTTGATGTCGGCGAGGAACACCGGCACGCCCTGGGCGGAGAGCTGTTCGGCGATCAGCTGGAGGGTCTTGGTCTTGCCGGTGCCGGTGGCCCCGGCCACCAGCCCGTGCCGGTTGAGCACCCCGAGCGGCACCCGCACCGGGGCGCCGGGGTACGCGGTGCCGTCCAGCAGCACCGCGCCGAGATCGAGCGCGGGCCCGGTGAAGGCGTACCCGTCGGCGATCTCCCGGACGGCGGACGGAACAGCAGCGGACATCGGACGACCCTCCAACCGCACGGGACCTACACGACATTTCCCATGAAACAGCCGCAATCCCCCGCCCGCAGCCCGTACCCGTGCGCGTGGCGGCGTCGCGGCTGCTGCGCCATCCGCCGCCCAAACGGTAGGCTTTCCGTGTGATCTTCAAGCGCATCGGCAATGGGCGGCCGTACCCGGATCACGGCCGTACCAGCACCCGCCAGTGGGCGGACGTCGCCCCGCGCCCGGTGCGACTGGACCAACTGGTGACCACCAAGGGACAACTGGATCTGGAAACCCTCCTGGCGGAGGACTCCACCTTCTACGGGGACCTCTTCGCGCACGTCGTGAAGTGGCACGGTGACCTGTACCTGGAGGACGGACTGCACCGCGCGGTCCGCGCCGCGCTCCAGCAGCGCCAGGTGCTGCACGCCCGTGTCCTCGAAATGGAATGACCGGGGGCCGGACGGCCGGCCCGTACGCGTCCGGACCGCCCCGCGGCTGCTTTCCGCGGGGCGGTCCGTTCGTACCCGGGTGCGGTCGCGGTGCCGCCATTCGGGTACCGGCGTACTCCCGATGATGATCGTTTAGTACCTTCACCGCTGTACGGCACTAATCTGCTGACTACGGCCGCGTCCGCGTCCGCGTGACACCGCGTTCGTGTGGCACCGCGCCCGGCCCACCGTCACCCGATCCCCGCCCTGGCACGAGGGGGAGACAAACCGTGAGCATGTTGACTCCCCAAGGCCTGAAGGGGAAGCAGTACCGGATCACCGGCAACTCGTACCCGCGCCTGGGCCGCCCGCCGAAGAAGAGCCGCAAGGTGTTCGCACTGATCGCGGCGGTGCTCGCGCTGGCCCTGATCGGGCTCGGCGGCGTCCAGCTCTGGGACATCTTCAGCGGCAAGGGCAAGAACGCCTCCGCCGAGGCCTGTGCCACCCCGTCCGGCAAGCCGCTGGCCGCCCCGGTCCCCGAGCCGGCGCCGACCGTGCCGGGCTCGGCCACCGCCCCGATCGACCCGAAGGCCGTCCCGCAGCCGTCGGCGGTCACCGTGAACGTCTACAACGCCACCGCCAAGGCCGGCCTGGCCGCCCGCACCGCCGAGGAGCTGCAGAAGCGCGGCTTCACCATCGGCAAGGTCGGAAACGCCCCGGCGGAACTGGACAAGAAGGTGCCCGGCACCGCCCAGGTGATCGCCGGCCCGGCCGGCGCCGGGGCGTCCACCCTGGTCGGCTCGGTGATCGCGGGCGCGACCAGCACCGCCGACGCCCGGACCGACACCACCGTGGACTTCGTCATCGGCGACAGCTACAACGCGCTGCTGGACGAGGCCCAGGCCGCCGCCGCGCTGGCCCTGGCCACCAAGCCGGTCCCGGCCCCGAGCAGCACCGGCAGCTGCTGAGCGGCTCCCCCGCACGGACGACGAAGCCCCCCGGCAGCGCGCCGGGGGGCTTCGCGACGTTCGCGGGGAACGGCGGGGACTCAGCCCGCGGTGCCGTACAGCCGGTCGCCGGCGTCGCCGAGGCCCGGGACGATGTAGCCGTTCTCGTTCAGCCGCTCGTCGACGGCCGCGGTGACCACGGTGACCGGCAGGCCGGCCAGCTCGCGCTCCATGACCGCGACGCCCTCGGGGGAGGCCAGCAGCACCACGGCGGTGACGTCGGTGGCGCCGCGCTCGATCAGCATCCGGATCGCCGCGACCAGCGTGCCGCCGGTGGCCAGCATCGGGTCGAGCACGTACACCTGGCGGCCGGAGAGGTCGTCCGGCATCCGGGTGGCGTAGGTGGAGGCCTCCAGGGTCTCCTCGTTGCGCACCATGCCCAGGAAACCGACCTCGGCGGTCGGCAGCAGCCGGGTCATGCCGTCCAGCATGCCGAGGCCGGCCCGCAGGATCGGCACCACCAGCGGGCGCGGGTAGGACAGCCGGGTGCCGGTGGTCACGGCCACCGGGGTGGTGATCTCCACCTCGTCGGTGCGGACGTCCCGGGTGGCCTCGTACGCGAGGAGGGTCACCAGCTCGTCGGTCAGGCGACGGAAGGTCGGCGAGTCGGTGCGCTCGTCGCGCAGGGTGGAGAGCTTGTGGGCGACCAGGGGGTGGTCGACGACGTGGATCCGCATGCATCGAGGTTAGCCCGGGTCCGGACGCCCGTACGACACGCCGTGCCAGGCCGGGCCGGGGGCCGACCCGCACGGGTGCCGCCTCCGTGGTGACGCGCCGTGACGGGAGGAGAATGTCCGGACGGATCGGCCTCCTGTGGTATCAACCCGGCCGATCTGGGAAAGTCAGGTCCTATGACGAGCAACCCGAACCCCGGGGACGGCTCGGCGGACGGGGCCGCGGCCTCGTCGGGCGACCGCTCGGGTCCGCCCCCGGACCGCCCGGAGACCGAGGCGGAGCGCCGCAGGCGCCGCGCCGTCTTCCTGCGCGAGCTCACCGAGGCCCGGGAACTGCGTGAGCGGGTGCAGCCCCGCCGGACCAAGGAACGGCGGATGCGCGAAGCGATGCGGATGCGAACCTTCCGGTTCTGACGGGCCCTCCACGGCTTCTCCACACGCCCGCTGCCGGTCGGCCCCCGTACACCGTCCGGCGGCCAACCCTTCCGACACGACCTGCAAAGACGCGCTGCAGAACACCCCCCGCAAAGCCGTGCTTTCTGTCACGATTCCGATGGGACGGTCCGAACAGCGGACCGCCTCTGGCGCGGGGGCGGCCGGTTCCGCGTCGCCCGCGAGCGCCGACAGCCGAGACCGAGATCTTGGGAGTGTCCCTGGTGGCGTACTTCGCTGCAGTGCTTGCTCGCACCGAGGACGGGTGGGATGTGAGCGAGACGGAGCTCGACGACGTCGAAACCCTCGCCGACCTGGCCGACCTGGCCCGTGAGGCGACCCAGGACGACGACAGCGTCCTGGTCTTCATCGAACAGGAGGACGCCTGGTTCGCCATCGTCCGGGTGGACGGCGAGGAGGACCCGCGGATCTTCGTCTCGGACGGCGCCGCCGCCGCCCGCAGCTCCTACGGCTCCGTCCTCACCGACGAACTGGTGGACCAGGCCGGCGAGAGCGAGTTCGGCGACCTCGACAACCTCGTCGCCGAGCTGGAGGACGGCGCGGAGGCCGAGGAGCAGGACGACGACGAGGACGGCGAAGGCCGCGGCGGCGTCCCGGTCGGACCGCTCGGCGACGCCCACCTGCTGACCGAGTTCGGCCTCGCCGCCGACGCGCTGATCGCCCTCAGCGGCGAGGGCGCGGTGCCCGGCGACGCCCTGGAGGAGATCGCCGAGGCGCTCGGCTGCGGCGAGGTCCTGGAGGCCGTCCGGTAACGCCCCGTGTCCGCCGCCCGGACGGCCGGACCGCCGCCATGCCCGACACTGGATGCCATGCAGTCCGTCCGCCCGATCCCGCCGCTGCCCGCTCCCGTCCGCCCCGACCCGGTCCGTGACCGCTGGGCGGCGCCGATGCGCCTCGCCATCGCCGAGGCCGCCCTGGCGCCGGCCACCGGTGACGTCCCGGTCGGGGCGCTCGTCCTCGGCCCGGACGGCGAGGTCCTCGGCCGGGGCCACAACGAGCGCGAGGCCGTCGGCGACCCGACCGCCCACGCCGAGGTGGTCGCCATCCGCGAGGCGGCGGCGAAGCTCGGAGCGTGGCGGCTGAGCGGGTGCACGCTGGTCGTCACCCTGGAGCCGTGCACGATGTGCGCGGGCGCGATCGTGCTCTCCCGGATCGACCGCGCGGTCTACGGCGCCCTCGACGAGAAGGCCGGCGCGGCCGGCTCGCTCTTCGACGTGATGCGCGACCGGCGGCTGAACCACCGCCCCGAGGTGATCGGGGGCGTCCTCGCCGACGAGTGCGGCGAGCAGCTGCGCGCCTTCTTCGACACCCGCCGCTGAGTCCGCCGCGGGAAACGGATTTCGTTCCCGCGCCACCCGTCCGGTAGAGTTCCCCTCGGTAGCGTGTCCGAGCGGCCAAAGGAGCACGCCTCGAAAGCGTGTGTGGGGGCAACTCCACCGTGGGTTCGAATCCCACCGCTACCGCCAGCAAGCCCGAAGGGCCCGTCCGGTGAACCGGACGGGCCCTTCGGCGTTCCCGCGCACCCTCGGACGCGGAAAGGGCTCCGTACCCGTCGGCCGATGACCACCAACGCCTGTCGAGTACGGAGCCTGGAAGAGGGGGAGCGGTTCGGGGGGACTGACCGCTCCCCCGGCGGAGTCCCACAACCGGGGCCGCGTCGGGGGGAAGCCGCGGCGCCCGGTCCCACAGCGGGGAGCTCCGGATCCACGTACCGGGGATTCCTGCCAGATCCTCGGTACATCAACCATCCTGCCGCGCCCCGCCGGGCCGGGCACCCGGAGAAAGGCCCCACTCGCGGGGACCTTCGTCCCGGCAGGTGAACGCGTCGCACACTTGATAGGCCGTCCGGGTGGATAAGCTGCCCGTTGCACGGGCCGCTCGGGGACCGAGCGACGGCGGCCCACAGCAGGGAGGAAGGTCAACCGGATGGCGCAGGCGAAGAAGATCGGAATGGTCCTCCTGCTCATCTTCGTGCTCTACACGATCATCACCTCGCCCGCCCGCGCGGCCGAGCTGGTCCAGTTGGGGTTCGAAGGCATCTCGAACGCCGCCAAGGCGGTCGGCACCTTCATGACCGGCCTGGTGAAATAGCCGGGAACCCACCGGCTACGGTGGGCCCGACACCCGACCCCGTCCGCGAGGAGCGGCACCGTGATCCGCCACCTGGTCCTGTTCAAGCTCAACGAAGGCGTCAGCAAGGACGACGAGCGCGCGCTCGCCGGCGCCAAGGCCTTCGCCGAGCTCGGCCCGGTCGTTCCCGAACTGCGCGAGTGGGAGTGCGGCTGGAACACCACCGACCGCGACATCGCCCACGACTACGCCATCAACAGCCTGGTCGAGGACCGCGAGGCGCTCCAGGCCTACCTCACCCACCCGGCCCACCAGGCCGCGGCCGCGCAGTGGCGCGAGTTCGCCACCTGGGTGATCGCCGACATCGAGGTCTGAGTCCGGCGGCCCGTCCGCGACGCCCCCGGCCCGGCCGGCGCGTCCCCCGGACGGCCCGCGGCGCCCCGCCCGGCATTCGGGCGGGGCGCCTTGCTCTGTCCGGGAACGGCCCGCCCGCCGCACCGCCGCCGAGGCCTGCGGGGTCCGGACGGCGCACCAACACACCTCCACGTGGTACTTGCCCGACATGCGCCCGCCTTGTGATGCTATGACCGGTTTTGCCGGACATGGCGAGGGCGGTGAACGAGACGCGACACCCGGTCCGCAGTTCCCACCGTTGTCGACTTTGGGAGGGGTGACGTGTCCGTGCGGACACCAGGGAGCGCACCGGACGACGAGGTGCTGGCCGCCGTGATCAGCCCGGCCGGCGAGCTCCGCCCGGACGGCCTGCGCGGTCCCGGCGGCCGCCCCGCCGTCGACGTCCGCACCCTCACCCGGGTGCTCTTCGAGCGGCTCGCCGAGCTGCCCCCCGGCACCCCCGAGCGCGAGCGGGTCCGGGCCGCGCTGATCGAGGTCAACATCCCGCTGGTCCGCTACGCCGCCACCCGGTTCCGCAGCCGCAGCGAGCCGATGGAGGACGTCGTCCAGGTCGGCACCATCGGCCTGATCAACGCCATCGACCGGTTCGACCCCGAGCGCGGCGTGCAGTTCCCCACCTACGCGCTGCCCACCATCCTCGGCGAGATCAAGCGCTACTTCCGGGACAACGTCCGCACCATGCACGTCCCGCGCCGGCTCCAGGAGCTGTGGGTGCAGGTCAGCGGCGCGATGGAGGAGCTGACCGTGGTGCACGGCCGGGCCCCCAAGGTGCCGGAGATCGCCGCCAGCCTGCGCATCCCCGAGGAGGACGTCCGGGCCTGCCTGGACGCCGGGCGGGCCTACAACGCCGCCTCGCTGGAGGCCGCCCAGGAGCACGAGGGCGGGCTGGCGCTGCTCGACCGGCTCGGCTACGAGGACTCCGCGCTGGCCGAGGTCGAGCACCGGGACATGGTCCGCCACCTGCTGGTGCAGCTGCCCGAGCGGGAGCGCCGGATCGTCATGCTGCGGTTCTTCGCCAACCTGACCCAGTCCCAGATCAGCACCGAGCTGGGGATGTCCCAGATGCACGTCTCGCGACTGCTGTCGCGGATCCTCACCAGGCTGCGGACCGGCAACTCCTGGGAGGACTGACCCCGCGGGCGGCCCCGTTACGGAGAGGTAGCGGCACGTCACCGCCGCGTGACATCTTGCGACCCTCGGGTTTGCCGGGGACCGTGAGCCGGTATGCAGGGTGGGAGGGGGCCGGACGCGGGCGCGGGAACGTTCCGAGGACGGCACCCGTTGGACCGTCAGTCACAAGGGGGTGGGTGCATGTCCTCGGATGTGGACACTGCGGAGATCCACGCTGCACCGGCCGGCGCCGCGGAGATCCCGCTCCAGCGCGCCGAGACCGCGCCGGACGCCGGGCTCGACACCCGGACGCTCTCCCGCTCCCTCTTCGGGCGGCTGGCCGCCCTCGACCCGGGCAGCGCCGAGCACACCTATGTGCGCGACACCCTCATCGAGCTCAACCTGCCGCTGGTCCGCTACGCCTCGGCGCGCTTCCGCAGCCGCAACGAGCCGATGGAGGACATCGTCCAGGTCGGCACGATCGGGCTGATCAAGGCGATCGACCGGTTCGACCCGGAGCGCGGGGTCGAGTTCCCGACCTTCGCGATGCCGACGGTGGTCGGCGAGATCAAGCGGTTCTTCCGGGACACCAGCTGGTCGGTGCGGGTTCCCCGGCGGCTCCAGGAGCTGCGGCTGGCGCTCACCAAGGCCGGCGACGAGCTCTCCCAGCGGCTCGACCGCTCCCCCACCGTGGCCGAGCTGGCCGCCTGCCTCGGCGTCAGCGAGGAGGACGTGGTGGAGGGCCTGGCGGTCGGCAACGCCTACACCGCCAGCTCGCTGGACTCCAGCCCGAGCGAGGAGGACGGCGAGGGCCCGCTGGCCGAACGGCTCGGTTACGAGGACCTCGCGCTGGAGGGCGTGGAGTACCGGGAGTCGCTCAAGCCCCTGCTGGCCAAGCTGCCGCCGCGCGAGCGCCGGATCATCATGCTGCGGTTCTTCGGCAATCTGACCCAGTCGCAGATCGGTGAGGAGATCGGCATCTCGCAGATGCACGTCTCCCGGCTGCTGACCAAGACCCTCACCCAGCTGCGCGAGGGCCTGACCGCCGAGGGGTGAGCCGGACGGGCCCCGGGCGCTGCGGCCGCGCGGCCGGGCCCGCCTCAGGGTGCCAGCAGATTGGCCCGCAGGCCCGCCAGGACGGCCCCGTCCAGGCCGAGGCCGTCGGACCAGAACGCGCCGAAGTCCGGCCAGCCGGTCTCGACCTCCTCGAAGGCCGCCTCCAGGTACCGGCGTTCGGCTCGGAACACCGGCAGCAGCAGCTCCGGTTCGAGCATCAGCCCGCCGGCGCGGAAGCCTTCGAGGACCGCCTCGACGACGACGGCGGAACGCTCGTTGGTGAGCAGATAATCCGTCACCACCGTCTCCCGGTCGACGCCGAGCGCGGTCAGCAGCACGGCCGCCGTCCAGCCGGTGCGGTCCTTTCCGGCCGAGCAGTGGAACAGCAGCGGCGCGCCGTCCGGATCGGCCAGCAGGCGCAGCACGGCGGCGAACCGTTCGCGGGCGATCCGATCGGTGACGAACCACCGGTAGAGGCCGGTCATCATGGCATCCGCGCGGCCGGCGCCGAGCAGGGTCCGCTGCTTGTCCGGATCACGGTCGGCGAGCGCCTCGCGCAACGTCGTATAGATGTCGAAGTCGGCGGCGAACACCGGCAACTGATGGAGGGACATACCGTCGGTGATCCGGTCCGGACCGGCCTCGCGCACCTCGTCCGGACTGCGCAGGTCGACGATCCGCCGCAGTCCCAGCCCGGCCAGCCGACCCAGGTCCTCGTCGGTGAGCCGGTTGAGGCCGTCGCTGCGCAGGGCGACGCCCGCCCGGAGCACCATCCCCTCGGCGGTCCGGTAACCACCCAGGTCGCGGGCATTGACGGCGCCGAACAGGCCCAGGCTGCGGGCAGTCTGAATTGCGGTGGTTTCGATCTGTTGCTCGGTCACTCGACGGCCTCCATTGGATATTCGGACGGTGACGTTGCACAACCCTGAGCGATATTGCATGAACCTGCCCACCAAAACGGCAGGATGTGCAAGAGTGTCACGGGCAACGCGGCCAGTGTAGGGTCCGGTTCGTCCGTCGGATCGCACGATGGGTGAGCATCGGTAACGCTAGGTTCCGGGTTTTAATTTTTAATTCATTATTTGCGCAGCCGGTACGGTTTCGGCCACAATCGGCGCCCTCATGGCCTGACCATGAACGTTGGTAACAGATTCGCTGCACTCCTGCCCATTCGGTCCGCCCTGCCGTGGAAGTTCGAGCAGGATGGGCGCCGGGGCAGCCTGCTGCCCGCGAACAGCTACAGGGCAGGTTGACGCCGGCAGCGGAGCGCCCTGCCCAGGGGAGGAAAGTCAACATGGGTCGAGCGACCCGGAGAGTTGCCGCCTGCGCGGCGGCCGTTCTGCTGGCCGGGGGCCTGCAGTCGTCCCTCGCGCACGCCACCACCACCACGCCCCGTATCGACCTCACGGTCCTGGTGCTCAGCGACGGCGGGCCGGCGACGGCCGCGATCGCCGCCGAGCTCAAGAGCCAGGGCACGCCGTACCGGCTCGTGGACCTCAACGACGCCAACCGGCCGGTGATCGACGCGGCCTTCCTCAGCGACACGTTGAACGGCCAGCCGCGCGGCAAGTACCAGGGCATCGTGCTGCCCAACGACAACCCGTTCGCGGCCGGCTCCGCCGAGATGACCGCGATCGCGGCGTACGAGGCGGCGTTCGGCGTCCGCCAGGTCGACGCGTACACCTACGCCCGTCCCGACGTCGGCCTGAACTGGGCGGTCAACCCGGGTTACATGGGCACCCTGGACGGCTTCCAGGGCCAGGTCACCACGGCCGGCCTGAGCGGCCCGTTCAACTACCTCAAGGGCAGCGTCCCGTTCGAGGACAACGA
Source organism: Kitasatospora sp. NPDC057500 (assembly GCF_042802195.1). NCBI lineage: Bacteria > Bacillati > Actinomycetota > Actinomycetes > Kitasatosporales > Streptomycetaceae > Kitasatospora > Kitasatospora sp. NPDC057500. The sequence goes on from NZ_JBHVER010000061.1 coordinate 17,855, forward strand.
CCCGGCGGTCCCGGAGAGCTACGGCTACCTGGCCACCCCGCTGGCCACCCTGCCGGCCGGTTCCAGCTTCACCCCGCTGGTCGAGGTGCCGATCCCGAACAGCACCGCCAAGGGCTCGCTGGTCGGCGAGTACCAGCACGCCGGCCGCAAGGAACTGGTCGTCACCTTCGTCTACAACCAGTACCAGCAGCAGTACCGCCTGCTGGCCCGCGGCATAGTCGACTGGATAACCCAGGGCGTCCACCTGGGCTACGACCGCAACTACTTCGCGGCCCACGTCGACGACGTCTTCCTCGCCGACGACCGCTGGGACACCGTGCTCAAGTGCACCCCCGGCGACGTCACCTGCCCGCCCGGGACCCCGGAGACCGCCAACCCGATCCGGATGGCGGTCGCCGACGCGCAGTACGCCAAGCAGTGGCAGCTCGACCACGACTTCACGCTGGACATGGTGTTCAACGGCGGTGGCAGCGAGGACTGGAAGTCCGACCACGAGACCACCAGCGACCCGGTGGTCGACCAGATGGTCGCCGACCAGACCAGCTACCGGTGGATCAACCACACCTTCACCCACCCGTACCTGGGCTGCCTCCAGAACGTCACGGTGGTCCCGTGGGTGTGCACCAAGACCACCTCGGGCAGCACCGTCTGGGTCGACCAGGCCACCATCAGCGCCCAGATCAAGGACAACCTGGACTGGGCGGCCGCCCGAGGCCTCCAGCTGGACAAGACCGAGCTGGTCACCGGCGAGCACTCCGGTCTGCTGACCGCCCCCCAGGAGACCAGCGACAACCCGTTCCTGGCGCCCGCACTGGCCGCCAACGGGGTCAAGTGGACCGCCAGCGACGCCTCCCGCGAGACCGGCCAGCGGGCCGTCGGCGCCGCGCTGACCGTGCCGCGCTACCCGATGAACATCTTCTACAACGCCGCCACGGCGAAGGAGGAGACGGACGAGTACAACTGGATCTACACCAGTGTGGCCAACGGCGGCAGCGGTGTCTGCGAGGTCAACGCCAACTCCACCTGCCTGCCGGCCCCGCTGGACGTCAACACCGGCTTCCAGTCGTACATCGTGCCGCTGGAGGCCCGGATCGACCTCGGCCACGTGCTGAGCAACGACCCGCGGCCGCACTTCATCCACCAGTCGAACCTGTCCGAGGACCGGATCGTCTACCCGGTGCTGGAGCGGATCCTCTCCACCTACCGGTCGCTGCACGCCGACAACGCCCCGGTCGTGAACATCGGTCAGAAGGAGACCGGCCAGGAGTTCCAGCGCCGGGCAGCCTGGAACGCCGCCATCGCCTCCGGCCAGGTCACGGCCTACCGCATCGGTGACACCGTCAGGGTGGACGCCCCGGCCGGCGTCCAGATCCAGGCCACCATGCCGACCGGCACCGTCCAGCAGCTCGCCATCGGCACCACCGGCTTCGGCACCGCCTACGCGGGCTCGCTCTCCGGCTGGGTCAAGCCCGGCCAGCTGCAGAGCGGCGTCCAGCTGACGCTGCCCGCCGCGGGCACCCCGGCCGCCCCGTCCGGCACCGGTCCGGCCGCCGCCGCCAAGTCCGTCCCGGCCCCGGCCCCGGCCGACGCCCTGGTCGTCCCGCAGGGCACCGTGGACGCCGTCCCGGTCGGCCCGGGCGACACCGACCGCACCGACGCGCCGACCCTGGTCCCCGGCAGCGGGGCCCCGGTGGCGGGCAAGGACGTCGTTGCTGGTACGACTTCCGGTACGGCGAACGCCGACGGGAAGGCGGCCGGCCACGGCGGCGTCCCGCAGCAGCACGGCAAGGCCTCCGGGGGGAAGGCCGAGCCCGCCAGGAAGACCGCCGGCCAGTCCGGCACCCGCTAGACAGGTGAACCCGGTGGCGGACCGCAGCGCGGCGGCCGCCACCGGCACCACCCGACCCGGCCGGATCGGTCGGGGGCTTGAGCAAGAACAGGAGGGGGGACACTGATGCGCGTCACCCTGCTCACCGAGGGGACGTACCCGCACCAGCACGGCGGCGTGAGTGTCTGGTGCGACCAGCTCGTGCAAGGCATGCCGGACGTCGACTTCGACATCATCGCCGTCACCGGAACCGGCCACGAACCGTTGGCCTGGGAACTGCCCGCCAATGTGCGGTCGGTGACCACCGCCCCGCTGTGGGGCCCGCCCTCGGAGGCGAAGGCGCCGCGCGGCAAGGAGATGCGCCGCTTCCTCAACGCCTACGAACGGTTCCTGCACTCCCTCCTGGACCCGGTGTACACCACCCACTTCGGCACCGAGCTGTACGGCTTCGCCGACCTCGCCCAACGCGGGCTGCTCAGCCCGGCCCTGCGCAGCGAGCGCGCCCTGCGCACCCTCCAGCACGTCTGGACCCGCGACTACCTGTCCACGGCGGTGTCCCGGCCCACCATGCACGACGCGCTGAACGCCACCGACCTGCTGGAGCACGCGCTGCGCCCGCTCGCGGTCGAGCCGCCGCGCGACGGCGTGGCGCACGCGGCGAGCGGCGGCCTGGCCACCCTTCCCGGGCTGATATCCGCTCAGCAGTTCGGCGTACCGTTTCTCCTCACCGAGCACGGCATCTACCTGCGCGAGCGCTACCTCGGCTACCGCACCGGCCCCTACCGCTGGCCGGTCAAGGCACTGCTGCTCGGCTTCTACCGGATGCTCGCCGAGGAGAGCTACCGGCGGGCCGCGCTGGTCACCCCCGGCAACCGGTACAACCGGCGCTGGGAGGAGCGCGGCGGCACCCCCTCCACGCACATCCGCACCGTCTACAACGGCGTCGACCCGGCGGCCTTCCCGCCCGCCGGGCCGGAGCCCGAGACCCCGACGCTCAGCTGGGCCGGCCGGGTCGACCCGATCAAGGACCTGGAGACGCTGATCCGCGCCTTCGCGATCGTGCGTCGCGAGATACCCGACGCCCGGCTGCGGCTGTTCGGCGGCACCCCCAAGGGCGGCGAGGCCTACCGCGAGGCCTGCGAGGCACTCGCCGCCGAACTCGGCACCGGCGACTCGGTGGTCTTCGAGGGCCGGGTCGCGGACATCACCGACGCCTACGCGGCCGGGAACGTGGTGATGCTCTCCTCGATCAGCGAGGGCTTCCCGTTCACCCTGATCGAGGCGATGTCCTGCGGCCGCGCCACCGTCTCGACCGACGTCGGCGGCGTGCGGGAGGCGGTCGGCGACACCGGCCTGGTCGTCCCCCCGCGCGAGCCCGAGCCGATGGCCGCGGCGGCGATCGAGCTGCTGCGCGACCCGGAGCGCCGGGCCCGGCTCGGCGAGCAGGCCCGGCTGCGGGTGATCGAGCAGTTCACGCTCCGCCAGAACATCGACGGCTTCCGCGGCATCTACACCGAGCTGCTGGGCACCGCCCGCTGGCTTCCCGAGGGCGTGGTCGCCGTCACCGACGGACCTCCGGACCCGGACTGGCGGCAACCGGCCGACCACGAGCGCAGCGAGGTGACGGCATGAGCGGGCCGCTGCGTCTCGTTCCGAACGAGGCAGACGAGACCGTCCAGCTGCGCGTCCTGCCGCTGAAGCGGCGCCGCCCGACGCTGCCCGCGCAGCGCCCCGGGCCGGGGACGGAGCAGCTCGAGCTCTCCCCCGACCCGCTGGACGAACTCGCCGAGCGGCTGCACGACATCTGCGCCGACGCCGTCCACCCCTACGAGATCGCGGCCTTCCTGGAGGCCGACGGCCTCTCCGACGAACAGGCCGGACTGCTGTACGGGCGCCCCGACGCCTTCACCGTCGCGGAGGAGCTGTTCGAGCGGGTCGAGCGCCGCTACCCGGGACCGAGCGCCGAGTTCGCCAACCCCTGGCGGGCCGACCCCTGGCGGTGCGTCGTGCGCGGCCTGGTGTTCGCCCTGCCCGGCCTCGGCTACCTGCTCGGCGCCAACCTGTTCGCCGCCGACCGGATGCGCTTCGGGCTGCCCTCGGGCATGCTCGCGCTGTCCGTCGCGACCCTGGCCAGCTGGTCGTGGAACCAGGCGCTGGCGCACCGCGCGTACGCCTGGCTCGGCCGCGGCCGGCGCCGGTCGGCCGCCGCCTGCCTGGCCGTCGGGGCACCGCTCGGCGCGCTGATGTCGGCCACCGCCGGATACGTGGTCGGCGGGCCGCTGGGCGCGCTCTGCTTCGCCGCCGGGCAGTCCGGCTACCTGGCGGCGGCGACCGTGCTGCTGGTGCTCGGCCGGGAGAAGTTCCTGCTGCTGGCGCTGGCGCCGTCGGCGGTCGGCGCGGGCGTGGTGCTCGCCGTCGACGTGCCGCAGGCCGTCCGCACCTCGGTGCTGCTGGCCTCGCTCGCCCTGGCCGTCGGGCTCGCCGCCCGGGAACTGCTGCGCTTCCGGCGCGTCGAGGCGGAGCCCGTCCCGCTGCGGCTGCCGCTGCACAAGGAGGTCCCGCACCTGCTGTTCGGGCTCGCGGTCGGCACCCTGACCATGATCGCCGGCCTCGGGGTGACGGTCCACCAGGCGGTGCGCACCGGCAGCGCCGAGGGTGCCTCGGCCAGCCCGACCGGGCCGGCCATGATCGCCCTGACGCTGAGCCTCGGCCTCGCCGAGTGGCTGCTCTTCCGCTACCGGGCGATGGCGGTGGCCGCGCTGCGCACCAGTCACACCCCGGTCGAGTTCGCCCGCCGCACCGGCGGCGTGCTGCTCGGCTGCCTCTTCATCTACCTCACCACCGTGGCCGCCCTCGACGCCGCCGCCACCGTGCTCTGGCCCGGCGCGCCCGCGCTGGGCGTCCCGGAGCTCGGCGCGCTGCTGCTGCTCGGCGGCTCGCTCTGGCTGGCGCTGCTGCTGAACGCCTTCGGGCTCAGTTGGAGCACCGCCCTCATCTGTCTGGCAGCCGCGGGCGCCGAGTGCGCCGGACTGCTGACCGGTACGGACCCGACCGTCCTGCAGCTGATCGGCTGCGGGGCCGCGGCCGCCGTCCTCACCGCCACCGCCGGGCCCGTGCTCGGCCGCACCACCAAGCACCGCTGACACCGGCACCGCTGAACAGCTGAACAGCGCACCACGGAACCAGCACCACCCCGTACCGGCCCGGCCGGCACCACCGTCGCACCACCCGGCCGGGCCCGCACGACACGTCCCCGGAAGACACAGGAAGCGATTCACCATGAGCAGCGTCGCCGTCACCGGAGCCGAGGGATTCATCGGCTCCCACCTCGTCGAGACCCTGGTCGCCGACGGCCACCAGGTCCGCGCGATGGTCCAGTACAACTCGTTCTCGTCGTTCGGCTGGCTGGAGACCCTCCCGAAGGAGGTGCTGGACTCCGTCGAGATCGTCCTCGGCGACGTCCGCGACCCCGGCTCCGTCAACGGCCTGGTCAAGGGCACCGAGGCGGTGTACCACCTGGCCGCCCTGATCGCGATCCCGTACTCCTACCGTGCCCCGCACTCGTACGTGGACACCAATGTCACCGGCACCCTGAACGTCCTGGAGGCCGTGCGCCACCTGGAGATCCCCCGCCTGGTGCACACCTCGACCAGCGAGACCTACGGCACCGCGCAGACCGTGCCGATCACCGAGGACCACCCGATCAACACCCAGTCCCCGTACGCCGCCTCCAAGGCCGGCGGGGACCGGCTGGCCGACAGCTACCACGCCAGCTTCGGGACCCCGGTGGTCACCCTGCGCCCGTTCAACACCTTCGGCCCGCGCCAGTCGATGCGCGCCGTCATCCCGACCGTGATCGCCCAGCTCGCCGCCGGGGAGACCGAGATCACCCTCGGCGACCTGCGCCCGACCCGCGACTTCATGTTCGTCAAGGACACCGCGCTGGCCTTCCGCACGGTCGGCACCGCCCCCGCCGGGACCGTGGTCGGCCGCACCTTCAACGCCGGCACCGGCGGCGAGATCTCGGTCGGCGACCTGGTCTCCCTGGTCGGCAAGCTGATGGGCGTCGACGTCGCCGTCAAGGAGGACGAGCAGCGCATCCGTCCGGCCAACTCCGAGGTCATGCGCCTGGTCGCGGACGCCACCCGGCTGCGCACCGCCACCGGCTGGGCCCCCGCGCACTCGCTGGAGGAGGGTCTGGAGCAGACCATCGCGTTCTTCCGCGACCCGGCCAACCTGGCCCGCTACAAGACCGACATCTACAACGTCTGACCCGACTCCGCCTTCCGTCCGCTCCCGGCACCCGAAGGCCCCTTGTCGAACCGACTTCCGTGGGGGAACCACCATGCACGCAGTGATCCTGGCCGGCGGTAAGGGCGTACGCCTGCGCCCGTACACCACCGCGCTTCCCAAGCCACTCGTCCCGATCGGCGACCAGCACGCGATCCTGGAGATCGTGATGCGCCAGCTCGCCGCCGCGGGCTTCCAGACCGTCACCCTGGCCATCGGCCACCTCGGCCACATCATCCGCGCCTACGTCGGCAACGGCTCCCAGTGGGGGCTGCGGGTCGGCTACGCGGTCGAGGACAGCCCGCTCGGCACCCTCGGCCCGCTGCTCACCATGCAGGACCGGCTGCCCGACAACTTCCTGGTGATGAACGGCGACGTCCTCACCGACCTGGACTTCGCCGGGGTGCTCAAGCACCACGAGGCGTCCGGGGCCCCGCTCACCATCGCGACCTACGCCCGCCAGGTGAAGATCGACTTCGGGGTGCTGACCGCCGAGGCCGGCACCATCACCGGGTTCCAGGAGAAGCCGAGCATCGACTACCGGGTCTCGATGGGCGTCTACGGCGTCTCCCGCGCCGCGCTCGCCAAGTACACCCCCGGCCTGCCGCTCGGCTTCGACGAGCTGGTGCTGGACCTGCTGGCCGCCCGGACGCCGCCGTCCGCCTACGAGTTCGACGGCTACTGGCTGGACATCGGCCGCCCGGACGACTACGACCGGGCCAACGCCGAGTTCGCGCTCAACCGCTCGCTGCTGCTCCCCGGCGAGCCGTCCGGTCCCGCCGCCGGCGAGGGCCTGTACGCCGTACCGAACGGCCAGGCGCTGCCGATCCCCGCCGCCAGAACCGCCCCCGAGGCCGCCGACGGGCAGCCTGCGGCCACGACGGCCTCGGTCCAGGCCGGCCCCGAGAACGACGGACGGGCCGCGTGAGGATCCTGCTGCTCGGCGCCGACGGCTTCCTCGGCCGGCACGCCGCCACCGCCCTGCGGGCACTGCCCGGAGCCACCGTGCTGACCGCCGGGCGGCGGCCCGACCACGACCTGCGGCTCGACCTGGCCACCGCCCAGGCCGGCCCGCTCGGCGAGGAGCTGGCCGCGCTGGCCCCGGACGCGGTGGTGAACCTCGCCGGCGCCGTCGCCGGCAGCGCCGTCACGCTCTCCGAGGTCAACGCCCGCGGACCGGCCGTGCTCTGCGAGGCGCTCGGCCAGGGCGCCCCGACGGCCCGGCTGGTGCACATCGGCTCGGCCGGCGAGTACGGCGTCTGCGCCCCCGGCGACTCGCTCGCCGAGGACGCCGACGCCCGCCCGGTCGGCGTCTACGGCGCCACCAAGCTGGCCGGCTCGCTCGCGGTGGCCGGCTCGCCGCTGGACGCCGTGGTGCTGCGGGTGTTCAACCCGGTCGGCCCGGGCGCCCCGGCCGGCTCGCTGCCCGGGCGGCTCGCCGCCGAGCTGCGCCGGGCGGCGCCCGAGGGCGCCGAGGGGGTGGTGCGGGTCGGGGACCTCTCGGCCCACCGCGACTTCGTCGACGCCCGGGACGTCGCCCGCGCGGTCGCGCTCGCCGTCACCGCCCGGGGCCCGCTGCCCCGGGTGCTCAACCTGGCCTCCGGACGGGCCCGGCCGGTCCGGGCGATCGCCGACGGCCTGGCCGCGGCGGCCGTCTTCGCCGGCCGGATCGACGAGAGCGGCGCCGGTTCCGAGCGCTCCGCGGCCGTCTCCTGGCAGCAGGCCGACGTGTCGGCCGCCGCCCGGGAGCTCGGCTGGCAGCCGGAGACCGGACTCGACGAGACGCTGCGCGACCTCTGGCTCTCCACCGAACCGCTGGTCACCGCATGACCGGGGGCAACCACCCCGACGGCCGCCTGCTGGTGCCGCTGTACGTCCACCCCGCGGTGGACCCGGCGGCCTGGCAGGCGGTCGCCGCCGCCGACCCCAAGCGCGTCGCCGCCGTCGTGCTCAACCTCGCCGACGGGCCGGGCGAGCCCGACCACGTCTTCACCGAGGCCGCCGAGAACCTCCGCAAGGCCGGCCTGCCGCTGCTCGGCTACGCCGACACCGACTACGGCCGGCGGCCGCACGCCGCCGTGGTGAACGACATCCTGACCTACCGTCAGCGCCACGGGATCTCCGGCGTCTACCTCGACCAGGTGTCGGCCGCGCCCGGCGCGCTGCCGCACTACCGGCGCCTGGCCACCGCGGCCCGGGCCGCCGGCTGCGCCACCGTGGTGTTCGGCCACGGCGACCACCCGGACCCCGGGTACGCCGAGGTCGGCCTGGCCGACCTGCTGGTCACCTTCGAGGGCGACTGGACGGCCTACCAGGAGCTGGCCCTGCCGCTGTGGACCGGTCGGCACGCCGCCGCCCGGTTCTGCCACCTGGTCTACGACGTGCCCGCCGAACTCGCCGGTGAGGCAGCCGCGTTGATCGCCGCCCGGCGGGCCGGTGTCGGCTGCGCGGTACCGGGCGCCGGGGAGAACCCCTGGCGCACCCTGCCGCACCAGCTGACCGCCGGCCGCCCGCTCACCGAACCCATTTGACCCGATCCGGAGTCCGTGCCCCGTGACCCGCCGTACCCGGCCCGTGTGGGCCGCCCTCGCCCTCGCCACCGCCACCGCGCTGCTGGCGACGTCGTGCAGCAGCTCCGGCCCGGACGGCGAGGACGACGCCTCGGCCGACGCCACCGCCGCCCCGCCCCCCGCGGCCACCGCCGCTCCCGTCCCGGGCGACCCGACCACGCCGGCCACCCCGGCGGTCCCGGTCACCCCGGACGCGCCGACCACTCCGGCCACCCCGGACGCCTCCGCCCCGCCCGGCGGCCCGGCCTCGCCGACCGCACCCGGCCGCCCGTCGACCCCGGCCCCCGGCACCCCCGGCACCCCCGCGGTCCCGGGAACCCCGGCCGCCCCGGGAACCCCGGGAACGCCCAACACCCCCGGCACACCCGGCACTCCGGGAACCCCCGGCAAGCCCGGCCCCGTCGGCGCCCGCTGGCAGCCCACCCCCGGCCTCGCCTGGCAGTGGCAACTCGGCGGCGGCGTCGACCAGTCCGTCGACGTCCCCGTCTACGACATCGACGGCTTCGAGACCGACGCCTCCGTGGTCGCCGCCCTGCACGCCAAGGGCCGCAAGGTGATCTGCTACATCAACGCGGGCTCCTGGGAGGACTTCCGGCCCGACTCCGCCGCCTTCGCCAAGGCCCTCCAGGGCTCGGGCAACGGCTGGAAGGGCGAGAAGTGGTTCGACATCCGCAAGCTCGACCAGCTGCGGCCCCTGATGGCGGCCCGCTTCGACATGTGCCGGCAGAAGGGCTTCGACGCCGTCGAGCCCGACACCATCGAGGCCTACAACCAGAACAGCGGCTTCCCGCTGACCGCGGACGACCAGCTGCGCTACAACCGCATGCTCGCCGAACTCGCCCATGAGCGCGGCCTGGCGATCGGCCTGAAGAACGACCTGGAGCAGGTCCCGGCACTGCTGGACGACTTCGACTTCGCGGTGAACGAGGAGTGCGCGCAGTTCGACGAGTGCGCCCGCCTCTCCCCCTTCATCCAGGCGGGCAAGGCGGTGTTCCACGTCGAGTACGAGCTGGGCACCGAGAAGTTCTGCGCCCGCACCAAGGCGCTGGGCTTCAGCTCGATGCAGAAGAAACTCGAACTGGACGCCTGGCGCAAGCCCTGCTGAGGAGGCGGGGCCCGGCACCCGAGGGCTGCCGGGCCGCCAGGCATTCCTCCGCGTGGACTACTTGACGGCCAGCCAGATGACGGCGCCCAGCACCAGGAGGACGGCCACGGCGATGCCCGCGATCAGGCCGGTGCGGCTGCCGCTGTTGCCGCCGTAGGTGTTGACGGAGCCCGGCGCCTGGGGTGCCGGGGTCTCCTCGACGAAGGCCCGGAACATCTGGGTGCTGCCGGCGGGGTCGTACTCGTTGTCAGCCATGGCACGGACTCTAACGAATCCGCGGACCGCCCCGACACCCGGACTCCGCGCTACGGGCGTGCGACGGGTGTGTGAAGTCCGCCTCGTTCTCGGAATGACCCCCGGGCCGATCGGGTTGACTCGGACCATGACCGATTCCCGCAGCGACGCCCCCCGTTACGTGCAGCTCGGCGCCTCCGAGCTCGCGGTGTTCCCGCTCTCCCTCGGCGGCAACGTCTTCGGCTGGACCGCCGACGAGGCCGAGTCCTTCGCCGTCCTCGACGCCTACGCCGCGGCCGGCGGCAACTTCGTCGACACCGCCGACGCCTACTCCTGCTGGGTGCCGGGCAACACCGGCGGCGAGTCCGAGGCCATCATCGGGAAGTGGCTGCGCAGCCGCGGAAACCGGGACTCCGTCGTCGTCGCCACCAAGGTCGGTCTGCACCCCGAGGCCCGCGGGCTGGGCGCGGCCAACATCAAGGCCTCCGCCGAGGGCTCGCTGCGCCGCCTGGGCGTCGACCACATCGACCTGTACTACACCCACCAGGACGACGACACCCCGGTGGAGGAGTTCGTCACCGCCCTGGACGCGCTGGTGCGCGAGGGCAAGGTGCGCGCCGTCGCCGCCTCCAACATCGGCGCCGACCGGCTCGCCGAGGCGCTCGCCTTCGCCGGGCGCGAGGGGCTGACCGCGTACACCGCCGTCCAGCCGCACTACAACCTGGTCTCCCGCGGCACCTTCGAGGGCCCGCTGGCCGACGTGGTCGCCGCGCACGGCCTCGCCACCGTGCCGTACTACGCGCTGGCCTCCGGCTTCCTCACCGGCAAGTACCGCCCGGGCGGCGCCGAGGTGGCCAGCGCCCGCGCCGAGGGCGCCGGCCGCTACCTGGACGACCCGCGCGGCCCCAAGGTGCTGGAGGCGCTCGACACGGTGGCCGCCGAGCAGGGCGTCGAGCCCGCCACCGTCGCCCTGGCCTGGCTCGCCGCCCGGCCGACGGTCGCCGCCCCGATCGCCAGCGCCCGCACCGTCGACCAGCTCCCGCCGCTGCTGGCCGCCGCCGCGCTGGAGCTCACCCCGGCGCAGACCGCCCTGCTGGACGACGCCTCCGCCTGAGCCCCGGCCGCGCGCGAACGCAGGGGCGCGCCGCCCACGGGCCGTGGACGGCGCGCCCCTTCCGCATTGCCCGGCAGACCCTAGGGCCGGCCGAAGTGGGTCGGGTAGAAGCCGCTGCTGATGGTGGAGACCCGGACCGTCTTGCCCGGCCGGGGCGCCTCGACGAACTTGTTGCCGCCCAGGTAGATCCCCACGTGGTGGATGCCCGAGGCCCGGCCGCTGTCCGACCAGAACAGCAGGTCGCCGCGGCGCAGCTGGCCCGCGGTGATCGGCGTGGTCGCCGCGTACTGGTCGTCGGCCACCCGCGGCAGGCTGATGCCCGCCCGCTTGTAGGCCTGCTGCACCAGGCCCGAGCAGTCGTAGCCCGAGGGGCCGTTGCCGCCCCACACGTACGGCTTGCCCTGCTGGGCGAGCGCGTACTCGATCGCCGACTCCAGCCGGCCCGCGGACGGCGCCGGATCCGGGGCGGGCGTGGTGGTGGTGCCGGCCGACGAGGCCGACCCGCCGCCACCGGACTGGCCGGTGCGGCTCAGGTAGACGTCGTAGTGGCTGGTGTAGCGCCACTCGCCGCTGCTGTTCTTGAACCAGTACTTCGAGCCGTCCCAACCCTGCCGCATCCCACCGGAGGCCGCCGCCGAGCCGTTGGAGCCGGCGCTCTGCGCGGAGGAGGAGCCGGAGCCGCCGCCCACCGCCTTGGTGTAGACGCCGTAGTGGCTGGTGTACCGCCACTCGCCCTGGGCGTTCTTGAACCAGTACTTCGAGCCGTCCCAGCCCTGCTTGCCCGGGGCTGCGTGCGCGGCCCCGGCGCCGGCGGTCAGTCCGACCACCCCGGCGCCGGCCAGCACGGTGGTGGCCAGGCAGGTATTTCGCACCGCCCGGTGTATTCGTCCCCCGCCGGACGGCTCCGCCGGGCGGGCGGTGCGCGGCCGGGCCACACAGTTCGGGCAGGCGCAGCCCGTGATCGCCGGGATGCTGCCGAGGCTCTCCTCGAAACCGATCAGCGCCGCGTCGTCCGCGTCCGCGAACGCCGGGGCGGCGTCCGTGCCGGTGGCTATCCTCATGCCGGTCGTCCTTCCTTCCGCCCGGCCCGGGCGGCCGGGGGCGGTACCGAGGCGGCCACTCCGGCCGGGGCGACGAAGGCGACCAGCAGCTGCTCCATCAGCGCGGTCCGGGCGGCCTCGTCCAGCTCGTGCGCGGTCGCTCGCTCCAGCCGGCGCACGGCGAGCGCCGCCGCCTCGACCGCGTCGTCCACCAGCACCGTGCGCAGGCCCGCGTCGAGGTCGGCCAGTCGGCGGCGGCGCATCGACTCGGCCACCTCCGGTGCGTAGTCCAGGGCCAGCGGCTGGGCCGAGTAGACCTCCAGGCCGGCCGGCGCGACCTCGGCGGCCAGTGCCCGGGTCAGCTCGTCGGCGAACCACTGACCGTCGCGCAGCGCGGGCCCGGGAGCCGCGTTGCTGTCGCACGGCAGCGTGGAGGCGGTCCGGGTGAGCACCGCCTGGACCTGCTCGCGCAGGTAACTCTCGTGGTCCTCGATCGCCAGCACCGCGCGGGCGGTGTCCTTGACCCGCCAGACGATCAGCAACCGGACGACGATCGGTGTCCCGGTGCGGTCGACGACCTTGACCGGCTCGCTGCGCCAGTGCCGCAGCCGGACGTCCACCCGGCGGCGGCGCAGCAGCGGGTTGACCCAGACCAGGCCGGTGCGGCGGACGGTGCCCCGGTAGCGGCCCCAGCGGGTGAGCACCCGGGTCTCGCCGCCCGCGTTGGCCAGCAGGCCGGCGAGCGAGAGGACGACGACCAGCCCGGCGGCGCCCACGGCGGCCACCGAGCGGGCGGTCACCTCGGCCTCGCCGCCGGCCCGGGCGGCGTCCGTGCGCAGGTCGGGCAGCGCGTCCCAGTACGGGATGACGCCGTCGCGCACCAGCACCAGCAGGACGGCGGCCGTGCCGACCAGCAGTCCGACCAGGGCGACCCAGCCGGGCAGTGCGGAGGCGGTCCGCTCACGGAGCGTCTGATCGGCGCGCGGGGGCCGGCGCGAGGTGGCGGCGGCCGCCGCCCCGGGCGGGGCGGGCTCCGGCTCTTCCACCACCGGGAGCGTCGAGGTCACCGGCGGCGCCGGATCCACCGTCTCCAGCGGATCGCGCAGGTCGACGGGGGTGCCGACGGACGGGCCCGGGACCACCGCGATCGGGGTGGTGGCGGGTCCGTTGTCAGCCGGCTTGGCGGGCCTGGGCGTCCTCGCGACGTTGGCCGACGGGCTGGAACCCACGGCGGAACGTTCCGGCAGCGCCGGGGGGAACGACTTGGGCAGGTGGTCGGGTCGCTGCGAAGAATCGCGGGTGACGTCCATGCACGGATCCTCAGGTTCAGTGTGTCGCGCAACGGGCGGCCCGGATCTGACGGGCAGTGCCAGAGCCCAGGCTAAGTTCATACGTCATCAAATGCGACATTTGAACCAGTGCGTGTCGACATTTACTGACGAATCATCCGTAGCCAGGACCTGACGCGCAGGCACATGAGCGGACAAAGGGGACGGCGGTTCAGCGCCGCCGGGGGCCGGATCCCCGGGTGATCACCCGGCGGGTGACCAGCCCGATGCCGGTGAGCACCAGCAGGACCCCGGCGAGCGCGCCGCGCCAGCCGTCCGACCGGTGCCGGTCGGAGGCCGTCGGTGACGGCGCCTCCTCCGCGTCGGCGGTGCCGGTGGTGGGAGCGGTGGCGGCGGCCTGGGCCGCCTGCCGCGGCCCGCTCGGCGGCGGCGCGGCCGGCGCCCGGTCCGGGGTGGCGGCGGGGGTGGCGTGCGGGGTGACGGGCGGGGTGGAGGTCCGGGCGGGAGCGGGGGCGACGGCGGGGCTCCGCGCCGGGGACGGCGCCGTGCCCGGGGTCACGGTCGGCGTCGGGGTCGGGGTCGGCGTCGGCGTCGGGGTCGGAGTGGTGGACGGGGTCGGGGTCGGAGTCGCCGCACCGGACACCGTGGGCGTGGGCGAGGGTGTCGTCGGTCTGCTCACCACCCCGGCGACCGGTGGCACGACGACCGGCAGCAGCCCGGACGGGGTGGGACCGGGCACGGCAGCGGGAGCGGAGGCGGCCGGGGGCCCGGCCGTCGGGACCGACGGAACGGCGGGAGCGGGTACGGCCCCGCTCCCGGGCGGAACGGGAGCGCTCGCGGACGGGGATCCCGGGGTGGCGGCCGAGGGCCGCGGCACCGTCGGAGCGGCGCTCGCCGGGGACGGCACGGCCACCGAGGGCGCGGGCACGGTGGGCGTGCCGGTGGCACGCGTCGCCGTGGCGGTGGGGGTGGCTGTGGGCGTCGCCGTGGCGGTGGGGGTGGCCGCCCGGGTGGGCGTGGCCGCCGGAGTGGGCGTCGCGGCCGCCGGCCCGGTGGGCGTGGGCGCCGGAACCGCCGTCGGCGCCGCGACCGGCCCCACCGCCTGCCCGGACGCCGCCACCCGGACCGCCACCGCCTCCGCCTCCGTCCTGTTCCCGGCCTGGTCGGCCGCCGTGACGACCAGCCACTGCTCCCCGTCCGTCAGGTCCCGGTTGGCCGTGCACGTCCAGCTCCCGTCGACGGCCGCCGTCGCACCGCAGGCGGTGATCCGCGCGGCCCCGCCGCCACCGCGCCCCGGACCGGCGGTGACCAGCACCTGCGCCCCCGGCTCGGCCCTCCCCGCCAGCCGGGGCCGGGCGGACCGGACGGTCTCCCCGGCGGCCGGCGCGGTGAGCACCGGGCGCTCCGGCGGCACGGTGTCGACCACCAACTCGGCCGGCCGCCCCGCGGCGCGGTTCCCGGCGAGGTCGGCGGCGGCCGGGGTGAGCCGGTGCCGCCCGTCCGCCAGGTTCTCCACCGGCAGGCAGGACCAGCCGCCGTCGGCCCCGACGGCGGTGCTGCACAGGTCGGCCTCCGGGCCGCCGGGCGGCAGGTCGGTGACGACGACGGTGCCGCCCGGCTCGCCGGTGCCGGCCAGCCGGATGCCGGGGTCGTTGGTGAACCCGGGCAGGGTGAGCGCGGGGGTGCCCGGTGCCGCGGTCCGCACGGTGATCCGGACCGGCTCGCCGCCCGGCGCCGTACCGGCGACGGTGGCCGGCACCGGGGTGAGGGTGTGCGGGCCGTCGGCGAGCGCCGCGTCCGGGCGGCAGGACCAGTCGCCGCCCCGGGCGGACCGGGCGCGGCAGAGCACGGTGTGGCCCTCGCGGACCTCGACGGTCGCTCCGGCCCTCGCCCCGCCGCCGGAGATCCGGGGACGGCTCTCGACGAGCGTGCTGCCGTCCACCGGCTGGGAGATCTCCGGGCGGGCGGCTCCGACGGTGAGCCGGATCCGCTGGTCCAGGACCTGTCCGGAGTCGGCGGAGCCGTCGGCCGGCACCACCTGGGCGGGGTGCCGGCCGATCCGCAGCCGGGCCCAGGTCCCGCCGGAGGAGGCGTTGGCGGGGACGGTCCACTCCAGGGTGGCGCTGCCTCCGCCCGGGGCGACCTCGGTCTGCACCCGCTCGGCCGGGTCGAAGCGGCCGTTGCGGTCGAAGTCGACCCAGCCGGCCAGGGTGGCGGGTGCGCCGCCGGCGGCGACGGGCACGGTGAGCCGGTAGCCCTGGCCGACCGCCGCCTCCTCGGGGTAGCCGAGGGCCCGGTCGGTGCCCCGGCTGTCGGCGTCGCCGCCCAACCGGAGGTCGGAACGCAGGTGGGAAGCACTGCCGTAGCTCTGCGGGGCGGTCCCGGAGCCGGAATTCCCGGTGGCCGTTCCGGCAGGTCCGACGGGGCCCGGTCCGGGATTGCGGACCGCCCGGGGGAATGCCGCCCGGAACGTTCCGACGGCCTGCGGGGAAGTACCCTCGGACGCATTTCCCCCGGCGATCCGGAAAGTCCGCCCGGGGCCCCCGTCCGCATCCAGGATGCCGGAACGATCACTTCCGGAAAGGTCGGCGAATTCACCGGATCCGCCGGTGACGGCCCCGCCGGCCGCCGCGGCGAAGTCCGGCCCGCCGGCGGACGGCGCGTTCCAGCCGGTCAGCAGCCCGGCCGCCAGAACGGCGGCGACACCCGCCGCAGCCGGGAACTGTCGGCTCATCCGGCTCTCCTTCGCATCGGCTGCCGGACGGCCTGGATGGCCGGGCAGGCTGGACACAGGACTGGACACAAGATCAGACAAAACGGAATCACGATCCCGGGCCGGCCATGCCGCGACACTTGCACCATTGGCCGCATGACACCCGATTGGCGGCCCTCCGACCGGCAGGACGGGATGTACCCGAAAGAACTGCATTTCATCCATTAAGCGGGGTATCACGGGGTATCGCGACGAGTCCCGGTGAAACCGGCCGCGCACCCACGTCTGGAATCCGACCATTCACCGGTGAACTCTGTTCGAATTGCCGGAGCGCTCAGTCAAGTCGGGGCCCGTGACCATCAACCCCGTTCTCATCAAGAGCAGTTTCGCGTTGGTCGAACCGCACGGCACCGGCGTCGCCGGGTACTTCTACGAGCACCTCTTCGAACACCACCCCGAGGTCCGCGGCCGGTTCGCCGAGCACGTCGACGAGCAGCGGGACCGGCTCTGGGCGGCGCTCGGCACGCTGGTCGCGAACCTCGACGACACCGGGTGGTCGACGACGCCGTGCCCGGCGAGGCGCTGCGCCTCGGGCCCCCGCTCGGCGACGCCGTACTCGACCCGCACTCGCGGCGCCCGCTGCTGGCGGTGGCCGGTGGCACCGGCTGGGGACGGACCCGCGCCCTGCTGGAGGAGGCCTGCGCCCGGATCCCCGAACGGGAGGTCACCCTGCTGCTCGCCGCCCGCTCGGACGACGAGCAGTACGACCTGGCGACCGTGGAGCGCCTGCTCGCCCTGCACCCCCGGTTACGGGCGCTGCTGGCCGGGCTGGGCGCCGAGCCGGACCGGATCCGGCACGACCCGGTGCCGGCGACCTTCGACCGGACCCGGCCGCTGACCTCCTCGGAGTGGTTCCTGGAACCCCGGGACGTCCCCTGGATCAACCGGACCGAGCTGGGCTGGGCCTCCGGGCGGCCCCCGGAGGCGAACCGGGGCGAACCCCGGAAACGCGGAAACCCCCGGCCGGGGCCGGGGGTTTCCCTGTGGTGCGCTCAGCAGGATTCGAACCTGCAACCTCTTGATCCGTAGTCAAGTGCTCTATCCGTTGAGCTATGAGCGCAAGTTCCGGGCGGACCCGGTCTTGCGGGGTTTGGTGCGCTCAGCAGGATTCGAACCTGCAACCTCTTGATCCGTAGTCAAGTGCTCTATCCGTTGAGCTATGAGCGCTCGCCCTGGCGAACGTTCCTCCGGGGCGGTGCGGGGACAACATTACATGACCTGCGGCGCGGGACGAAATCGATTGATCCGGGCACCCCGGGCGCCCGGGCCCGCGCCTCCCCGACAGCTCCCCGGCACCTCCTCGGCGCCCCCGTCGGGCCTCCCCGGACATGCGAAGAGCCCCGCCGACGAGATCGTCGACGGGGCTCCCGGCTGGCGGAGGCTGAGGGATTTGAACCCTCGATCAGGAATAACCCCGAAACCGCATTAGCAGTGCGGCGCCATAGACCGGACTAGGCGAAGCCTCCTCCACACGGATCAAGCCCGCGTGCGCGGACTCGTTCCCTGTGCCTGTGATGATGCCACAACCCGGGGGCCCGGCACCAACCGCCGACCACGTTACTAGGCGGGTCGTCCCCGCCGCAAAGAAGAATGAGATACTGCCCTCTCCGGAGAGAGCTGCCCTGAGCCGAGGAGACCTGTCGACGTGAGCAGCAGGCCGATCCGAGGCGCTGCTCGCCTCGCCGCCATACTCGACGCCCTGCCCGACGCGCTGTTGCTGGTGAACAGCAACGGCACCGTCGTCGATGCCAACAACGCGGCCGTCCAGGCGCTACAGGCACCCGGCACCTCGCTGGTCGGCATGGGCGTGCTCGACCTGCTCCCGGAGTTCGACCCCAGCCGGATCCCCGGCTCGATGCGGCCCGCCGCCCGCGAGGACGAGGCTCTCGACCGCCCGGTCCGGATGACCGCCCGGCGCACCGACGGCACCACCTTCCCCGTCGAGGTCTCCGGCAACGACTTCGACGACGACGGTTCCGGCGCCGGAACCGGCTCGGGCTCCGGCTACGCGCCCCCGACGCCCTACGACCCGTACCGCGAGGGCTCCCGCTCCTCCGACCTGCTCCTGCTGCTGGTCCGCGACCTGACCGGCCGGCTCGGCGTCGAGGCGGAGCTGCGCCGCCAGCACAAGCAGACCGAGATGATCCTGCGGGCCGCCGCCGAGGGCGTGCTCGGCGTGGACCTCGAAGGCCGCTGCGTGCTGGTCAACCCGGCCGCCGCGCACATCCTGGAGTACCGGGCCAGCGAGCTGGGCGGCCGCGAGCTGCACCCGCTGATCCAGCACTCCCGGGCCGACGGCACCCCGCTGGCGCTGGAGGAGTCCGCGCTGCTGGACACCCTGACCTCCGGGCGCAAGCACCGGGTGCGCGGCACCGTGCTGTGGCGCAAGGACGGCCGTCCGGTCACCGTCGACCTCACCACCGCCCCGGTCCGGGACGGCGACCAGCTGGTCGGCGCCGTGATGACCTTCACCGACCGCAGCCGCGAGCTGGCGCTGGTCGCCCGCAACGAGCACCTCACCGCCGTCCTGGAGAGCGAGCTGGGCGGCGCCCTGACGGCGTTGCACCGGCGGATCGACGCGCTCGCCGCCGACCCGGCCGGGCAGCTCTGGCCGGAGGCCAACTGGACCCTGCGCCGGCTGGCCGACGAGTGCCGCCGGTACGGCAAGCTGATCGAGGGCGTGCTGGCCCACCAGCGCTCCGAGGCCGGCGAGGGCGCCGGCTCCGGCGCCGACGGCAAGGGCGCGGACGGCAAGGCTGCGGACGGCAAGGGCACCGACGGCAGGGCCGGACGGAAGGCCGCCAAGCCGGTCGCCCTGGACAAGGTGGTCCGCCGGGCCGTCGAGCACGCGGGCGAGCTGGTCGGCCCCGGCCGGGTGCGGTTCTCCGTGCACGCCGCCGCCGTCGAGGTGATCGCCGACGAGCAGCGGCTCGCCCAGGCGCTGGCCCACCTGGTCGCCGACGTCAGCGGCATCGGCCTGGCGCTGGACGACGCCGCCCCCGAACCGCCCTCCCCCGGGCTCGCCGCCCCCGGCACGCCGCTCGCCCTGCCGCCGGCCGGCGGCGACGTGCCGGCCGTGGTGCTCGCGGCCGCCCAGCGCGGCGAGGTCGCCCGGGTGGAGATCCGCGGCCCCGGCCGCGGCGGCAGCCCCGTCCACCTGCCGATAGCCCGCGCGGTGGTCGAGCGCCACGGCGGGGTGCTCCAGCCGCACGAACTGCCGGGGCGCGCCGGCACCACGTACGTCGTCGAGCTGCCGCTGGACCCGGCCGCCGCCAAGGCCGCGGCCGAGCGGGCGGCCGCCGAGGGCCGGTCGGACCGGCCGAAGGAGAGCGACAGCGCCGTCCTGCCCGACCTGCCGGGCATCCCGCAGCTGCCGAGCGCCGCCCCCGACGAGGAGCCGGCCGCCGCCGAGGACGCCGCTCCCGCCGGTGCTCCGGCGGATGACGCCGCGGAGGGTGCGCCGAACGGTTCCGCGGCCGCCGACCCGGCGCCGGCCGGCGGTGCGCCGGGCGAGGCACCGGCCGCCGAGCAGCGGCGCGGACGCCGCGGCCGGCCGGCCGTCGAGCAGCCGCCCGCCGCCCCCGAGCAGCCCGGCCCCGACGGGACCGCGCCCGCCCCCGCGGCCGGCACCGCCCCGGAGGTGCCCGCCGACCAGTGGCCCAACGCCCCCGCCCGGATCGAACGGGCCGTCCCCGAGCAGTGGAACGGCACCGGCAACGACCCCGCGTACGGACGCCAGGGCCTGGGCGGCCCGAGCGGCCCGCAGAACGACCCCTGGGGCAAGGACGACGGCCGTTCCGGCACCGCCTACGCCGTCCCGGTCGACGGCGCGCGCCGGGCCGCCGACGGCGAGGGCGGCGGACGCGGTCCGCTCGCGCTCGGCCCCGGCGGCGGCGAGTCCGCGCCGGACGCCCCGACCGGGCCCGAGGGCGCCGACGCCGAACCCCGGCCGTCCCGGCGCCGCCGCGCGCTGCCCGGCGCCGAGGACTCCTCGGGCGGCTTCGCGCTGCCCGGCGTCACCGACACCCCCGTCTACCCGGGGCTGGAGCACGCCCTGCCGGCCGGTCCGGCGCCCGCTCCGCCCGAGCCCGCCGCGCCCACGCCGACCGGGCGGCGGCGCCGGCTGGCCGTCCCGCCCGGGC